>CAYFLU010000004.1:44231-50823 GCA_964343975.1 uncultured Solibacteraceae bacterium | reverse complement strand
ACGGCGCTTCGATGATGCCGCCGCGTTTGATGTTGCCGGCGAGCTGAAACACCTGAGTGCCGCGGCTGCGTCCCGTGCCGAGCGCGGCATACCGCGCGGCGCCGCCCTCGGCGAGCACCGCCGGCACCGTGGCCAGGCTGAGCACGTTGTTGACGACCGTCGGCTTGCCGAAGAGCCCTTCGAGCGCCGGCAACGGCGGCTTGGCGCGCACCACGCCGCGCTTGCCTTCGAGGCTTTCGAGCAGCGACGTCTCTTCGCCGCAGATGTACGCGCCCGCGCCCACACGCACATGCAGGCGGAAGGCGAACCCGCTGCCCAACACCTGGTCGCCGAGCCAGCCCTTCGCGTCCGCGGCAGCAATCGCGGCCGTGAGCGTGGCCACCGCATCGGGATATTCGCTGCGCACGTAGATGTAGCCCTCGTGCGCGCCCACCGCGAGCCCGGCGATCGTCATGCCTCCGATCAACATGAAGGGATCGCCTTCCATCAGCATGCGGTCCGCGAACGTGCCGCTGTCACCTTCGTCGGCGTTGCACACGATGTACTTCACGGCGCTTGGCGCGTCGAGCACGGTCTTCCACTTGATGCCCGTCGGAAACGCCGCGCCGCCGCGGCCACGCAGCCCGCTGTCGGTGACGTCTTTCACGATCGCCACCGGCGTCATCGTGAGCGCGCGCCGCAGACCCACGAGGCCGCCGTGGCGCTCGTAGTCGTCGGCGCTTCGCGGATCCACGACGCCGACGCGCGCGAAGGTCAGGCGCTGCTGACGCTGCATCCACGGCAATTCATCCACCAGCCCGAGCCGGCGCGGATGCGCGCCGCCCGTCAGCAATCCCGCAGCGACCAGCGCGGCAACCTCTTCTGCGGCGATCGGCCCGTACGCGACGCGGCCGGCCGGCGTGTCGACCTCGATCATCGGCTCGAGCCACAGCATGCCGCGCGAGCCGGTGCGGACGACGCGCACGCCGGGTGTCGCGGCCAGCGCCGCCGCCACCGCATCCGCGCGCGCACTGCGCGACGCCGCATCGCCCGGCACATACACGATCTGGCCCGTGCCCGTGCTCGCGACCGGCGAGGGCGCCGACACACGACCAGCCGCAGCATTGGCGATCACTCCGCCGATGCGATCGCTCGTGACGTGCGCATGCAACTGGCCGCCGCATTCCACCGTGGGGCCGAGCGCGCAGTTGCCGAGGCAGAACACCTCTTCAACTTCCACCGCCTGGCCCTGCGCGGCCTGCTGCGCCTCACGCCAGGTGGCGTGCCCGCCGCGCGCCTGGCACGCTTCGCCGCGGCACACCTTCACCACCGGCCCGGCCGGGGGCGTCGTCTGGAAATCCTTATAGAAAGACACGACGCCGTGCACTTCGGCGTCCGTGATGTTGAAGACCTCAGCGAAGAGCGGAATCAGGGCGCGATCGATGTATCCCGCGCGGTGTTGCACCGCATGCAACGCCGGCATCAACCCGCCGGGCACCGCCGCGAAACTCCGGACCAGATCTTCGAGCGACGTGCCGACCGCATTCATGGCCACAAAGGCGATTGTAACCCTCTGGTAACCGGCTGTTACGTCTCCCGCCGCCGTTCACACGCCGAACGCCCGGGCCGCCAGCAGGCACGCATAGACGGCCGCCAACGCCGTCAGCAACGCATTGAAGCGGTGGGCCGTCACCCCGTGAAACAGCCGGTCGCCGAACCACAGGAACGTGCCGGCCGCGACCGCGGGCGACGCGAGGGCGTGCCAGCCGAAGAGATGCGGCGACAGCAGCCCCAACACCGCCAACTGCGCCACCGCAAACCCGACGAACGCCGTGGCCAACATCGTGCGCATCTCCGCGCGGTGCGGGTGCCGCGCGGCGGCGAGCATCAGCACGAGCGGGCCGCCGAGGCTCGATACCCCGTGGGCGATCCCGGTGAAGACGAGCCACGGCCGCATCCCACGCACGAGGACATCGCGCAGCGTGCTGCCGAGCGGTGCGTGGAGGCGCTGCACGACGAACCGCGCGCGGAGCGCGCCGTGCAGAAGTATTTGTCGATGCCGCCGGAACCGAACGCGCCAACCCACGACGCGGCCCGAAAGCTCCTCGCAGAGATTCAGACCAAGCTGAAAAAGAAGGCCGCGTAGCGACCGGAGACTGATCCGTCGTCAGCGCAGCACGAGCGTCGGCGGCGCGCCCGGCTCAACCAGTGCCGGCACGCGCGGCAGGAACCACGCGTTGATCTTCTCCCACTCGTTCGTGCGCGGCGCCGCCAGATCGAACAGCCACATGTGCGTCGGCCACTCGAGTTCGAAGACCACTTTTTTCTCGATGGGCCCGCGCTCGCGTGTCCAGCGCGCGATCTCCCACTCGTCGAGGAGCAGGTACGGATGCGCGCCGTGGTCCATCAGAAACTTGATGCCCGGCTCGAACCACTCCGGATGCGCCAGGAACAGATCAAACCGCATCGTCATGCGCTCGCCGTAGAAGCGCACGCTGCCGGAGTGTTCCATCGCGAAGATCACGCTGTTCGGCTCGGTGTGATCGCGCGTGAGCTGCGCGGCGCGCACGAAGCGGCGCTCGCCTTCGAGCGCATCCGTGATGCGGCGCTGTTCGCCGTAGCGGATGTTGGCCTGCGTCACGAGATAGATCACGACGATGCCGATGGCGATGTGCCACCAGCGCCGCGGGCCGACAAAGAGCCAGGCGAAGCCGGTGAACACGCCGGGCCACAGCGGCATCAGGAAGCGGAGGTACCACCACTCGTCGAGCGGCATGAAGAAGAGGAAGCACGCAAGGGCGCCGAGCGCGAGGAGCGTGAGCAGCGCGGCGTCGATCGCGCGCGCGCGGTCGCGCCACATGAAGGGCCACGGCAGCGCGAGCGGCACGAATCCGAGGGCCAGCACGCGCGTTTCGCTCTCGAGGAACCACGACGCGTAGCGCTGCACATTCGGCACGAAGTTCGCGAGATGCAGCACGCTGCCGAGCGTGCCGTACCCCGACACGAACGGCGAGCCGAAGAGCGCGCGATTGATCGCCATCACGGCGACGACACCCGGCAGCGCCGCGAGCGCGAACGTCACGGTGCGGTCGATGCGATACGGCTTGCCGCGGCTGAGGTCGCGCGCGAGCACCCAGAGGCCCATCGCGGCCGCGACGAAGACGAGATTGGGACGGATCAGTAACGCGAGGCCGGCGAGCAGGCCACCGCCGATCGCACGCGCGCGCGACGCACCGAGCACCGACCAGGTCGCAAGCGCCCAGGACGCCGCCACCGGCACGTCGGTCATCGGCCAGAGCGACATGAACAGCATCACCGGACTGAATGCTGTGAGCGCCGCCGCACCGAGCCCGACGAGTTCCCCGCCGATGTGCCGGCCGATGCCCCACGTGGCGAGCACGAACAGACCGGCAAAGAGCGGCACCACCCAGAATACCGCTTTGTATCCGGCGACGGATTTGAAGGCCGCCATGATGATTGGCAACCCCGCGGAATAGACCGGCACGATTTCGTCGGCTTCTGATCGAGCGGCCGGGCGGTAGCCGAGCGGCGCGGCCTTGGCATTCGCCTCCGGCCACGGCAACTGTCGCGCGAACGGCTGTGAAATGTGCAGGTTACCGCTGCGCCACAAATCCACCGCACTCACGTAGCCGTACGAATCCACGCCGCTCGCCACGCCCGTGCGGTACGTCAGGGCAAATCGGACGACGCCGACGGCCATGACGAGGGCGAGAAGCGCAGACAGATAGCGCATGCCTTGGCAGTATGACACTCGCGACGGCCGAACCGGCACGGCCCATCGCCCCTCACGCGGCTCGCTATACTCGATCCATGCGCTACAACCTCCTCGGATCCACCGGCCTCTACGTCTCGGAGCTGTGCCTCGGCACGATGACGTTCGGGGGCAACGGCGTCTACAAAGTGATCGGCACCCTCGGCCTCGATGAGGTCAACACGCTCATCGGCACCGCCCTCGACGCCGGCGTGAATTTCATCGACACGGCGAATGTCTATTCGGACGGCGAGTCGGAACGGCTCGTGGGCGCGTCGCTGAAGGCGCTGGGCCGGCCGCGCGATCAGGTGGTGGTGGCCACGAAAGTGCGCGGACGCATGGGTGGCGGCGTCAATCAGGTCGGCCTCTCGCGCGCCCACATCCTCCATGCCATCGACGAGAGCCTGCGCCGCCTGCAGCTCGACTACGTCGATCTCTACCAGATTCACGGATTCGACCCGGTCACGCCGATCGAAGAGGTGGTGCGAACGCTCGATGACGTCGTGCGCTCGGGCAAGGCCCGCTATGTGGGCTTCAGCAATCTGCCGGCGTGGGTCGCGTCGAAGGCATTGACGTACGCGTCGCTCACGCGCGCGGCGCGTTTCGTGAGTGCGCAGGTGTACTACTCGATCGCCGGCCGCGACATCGAGCGCGAGATCGCGCCGCTCTGCGCGGCCGAAGGCGTGGGCATCCTCACGTGGAGTCCACTCGCGGGCGGACTGCTCACCGGAAAGTTTGATGTCGAGACGCCGGAGCCGGCCGACGCGCGTCGTACCAACTTCGATTTCCCACCGGTGAATCGCGAACGCTTGCCGCGCGTGCTCACGGCCCTGCGTGAGGTGGCGGCCGAAGCGCACACGTCGGTGGCGCGCGTCGCCCTGGCGTGGCAGCTCACGCGCCCGTTTGTGACGAGCGTGATCATCGGCGCCAAGAACACGGCCCAGCTCACCGACAACCTCGCCGCCGTCGACCTCGTGCTCACCCCCGCGCAGCTCACGCGCCTCAACGACGCGAGCGCGCTACCGGCGGAGTATCCGGGGTGGATGGTGGACTTCCAGAACCTGCGCGATCCGCGCGGCACGACGGCCTCCGCCGGAGCCACCGAGGCGCAGACCCGCGCGGCCGCGGCTGCGCTGAAGTAGACACGCGCACGCCGTCCGGCGCGATCGTCAGCGGATCGCGCCGGCCGACGCGTCGCGACCTGCGCGAAACGCCGCGAGGTTGAGCTCGACGACCTTCGCGCCCTTGGGCGCGAACCGCGCGGCGATGCCGCGCTCGATCGTCTCCGCGGGAATCGGCAACAGCGGCGCCGCCGCCCCCGCCAGCACGCAGTTGGTGGCCTGCGCGAGCCCCGCCTTCTTCGCCACGCCATTCGCGTCGATCAGGATCGCGTGCGGCAACGACCGGATGGCCGCCAGCACCTCCTCGAGCGGTGGATACGGGCGCATGTTGCTGATCGGCTCCGTCGCGGTGATCACGGTGCCGGCCGGTGACAGGTACTCGAGATAGCGGAGGCTCTCGAGCGGCTCCATGCAGAGAATCATCTGCGCGGCGCCGAGCGGAATCCGGTCGCTCTCGATCGGCTGATCCGACAGCCGCAGGTGCGCGAACACCGAGCCACCACGTTGCGACATGCCGTGAATCTCCGACTGCTTCACGTGTTGCCGGTCATCGAGCGCGGCGCCGGCGATGATGCCGGCCAACGACAAGACGCCCTGCCCTCCAACGCCGGCGAGCACGATGTCGAATCTCATGCCGTGACCTCCGTTGTCTGCTTCGCGGTGGCCTTGCGCATACGCAGCGCTTCCACGCATTCGCGCACCGCCACAACCACCGACAACCCGGGATGCGCGATCTCGCGCCGCAGCAGCGCGACGTTGGCGTCGTGCTGCTTGGGATGCGCCGACACGACATGGCAGTGCGCCTCCGGCACACCGAGACCGAGCAGGACGGCCCGCAGGCGTGACGACGGCAGCACGGTGGGTTGCGCGCCGGTCATGGCGACGACGTCGTTGTCGAGAATCACCACGGTCATGTCCGTGTCGGCAGCAATCGCGTCGATCAACGGTGGAATGCCCGAATGCAGAAACGTGCTGTCGCCGATCGTGGGGACGACCGGTCGCACGCCCGCATCGCTCGCGCCCTTGGCCATACCAATCGATGCGCCCATGCACACGCAGGTCTCGATCGCGCGCAGCGGCGGCAGCGCGCCGAGCGCGTAGCAGCCGATGTCGGAGGTCACGACGCCCTTCGTCAGGTCCGCGAGCGCGTCGTGGAGGGCGGTGAAGGAGTCCGTGTGCGGGCAGCCGGCGCAGAGCTGCGGCGGCCGGTCCGGCACGGTGATCGGCGACGCCAGGCCGATGCGAGACGTCAATCCCAGCGCGGTGCGCACCGTGTCGGGCGTCAACTCGCCATCGGGTGGCAGATGCGACGTCTCGCGGCCGAGCACTTCGACGTCGGACGGCAGCAGCCCGCGAATCGCGCGTTCGATGTAGGGATAGCCGTCTTCGAGCACGAGGATCGTGTGCACGTGCCGCGCCAGCGCGCGGATCTTCTCCACCGGCAACGGATACGCGCCGATGTGCAAATGCGACGGCTCCCTCTCGAGGTCGTCGCGATTTTCGAGGTAGTAGTTGCGTCCGACACCGGCGGTGACGATGCCGAGCGAGCGGTTGGCCTGGGCGAGCATCAGCGTGTTGTGAAACTCGGTGGTGTACTGCAGGAACTCCGGCTGACGCTCGAGCAGCGAGCGCCAGCGACGGCGCGCGAGCGCCGGCAGCAGGGTCCATCCGGTCGTGTCGAGGGCATTCGGCGGCACCGGCTCGGGCGCATCCGCCACCG
>CAYFLU010000004.1:0-44131 GCA_964343975.1 uncultured Solibacteraceae bacterium | reverse complement strand
CATCCGGTCGTGTCGAGGGCATTCGGCGGCACCGGCTCGGGCGCATCCGCCACCGGCAATTCCGCCGCCGCGTGCGTCGACCTCACGTCATACTGACGACATGCTCGCACCCGACCATGCCGCGGCCATTCTCGACCGCGCGCGCCAGATTCCGATTTTCCAGACGCTGCAGATGGACGAGATGACGTTCGATGAGGGCATGTGCCGCGTGCGCGTGCCGCGCAAGCGCGAACTCGATGGCGTGTTCGAGTCGGTGCACGGCGGCATCCTGATGACGATCGCGGATTCGATTGCGTGCTTCGCGATCCTCACGAAGACACCAGTCGATCAGGCCCTCGCGACGACCGACATGAACATTCGCTTCCTCGCGCCCTGTCTGACCGACGTGGTGGCGGAGGCACGCGTGATCAAACTCGGCCGCGTGATGTGCCCGGTCGCCATCGACATCTTTGACACGCACGGCACACTCGTCGCCGTCGCCCAAGCCAACTACATGCGGCTCAGCCGCATGCCGAAGCGCTGACGCATGTCCCTCGCAGTCAAGATCCTGCTCGTCCTGCTGGCGGTCGCGATACTCGCGGCCGTGGCGGTGGCGCTGGTGTGGCGCTGGCTCGCGATGCGCATCGCGCGACGACTCGCCGCCATGACCGAGCGGCATCTGGCCACAGCGCTCGATCCGCACCTGTCACGGGCCGGCATTGCCTACACCGGCGAGGTCAGTCCGGCGCGACGCGCTGCCTATCTCGCCGACATCGAGCGCATGGCGGCGATGATGGACCGCTTGATTCCTCTGCCGTTTGGCGGCGGCATCGGCCTCGATGCGCTACTCGGCCTCGTGCCCGGCATCGGCGATGCGATCAGTCTCGGCCTCTCGGGATTCATCGTGGTCCGTGCGGCACAGCTCGGGGTGCCGTCCACGGTGATCAGCACGCTCATCGCGATCCAGCTGACAGACTTCGTGATCGGACTCGTGCCGGTAATCGGCGATATCGCGGACGTGGCCTACCAGGCCGATATGCGGAGCCTGGCCGTGATCCGCGCGTGGCTCGCAACGACGGCCGCAAGCGAACGCCCGCGTGATCCGCGCCACCCCGGGTGACGGCCGTGGCGGGGATCAGGAACTCCGCTTCGATTCCGCGCCGGCCGGCTCGACGAAGGGATCCATCGGAATCGGCGCGTACGTGACCTCGAGGATCTCGAGGTGCTCGGTCTTCGTCGGCGCGTGCAACACGACCTCATCGCCGACGCCATGTTTCATCAAGGCCTTGGCGAGCGGCGACATCCAGCTGATGTAGTGGCGATTGATGTCCACTTCGTCGATGCCGACGATGCGGACGAGGTGCTCGTCGCCGCGCTCGTTCTCGTAACGCACGGTGGCGCCGAAGAAGACCTTCGTGGCGGCGGACCCGAGGCGCGGCTGCGCCGGATCCACCACTTCGGCCGCGTCGATGCGCTTGGTCAGGAAGCGGATGCGCGAGTCGATCTGGCGCAGGCGGCGCTTGCCGTAGAGATAGTCGGCATTCTCGCTGCGATCGCCGTTGCCGGCGGCCCAGGCCACGACCTGCGTCACCGCCGGCCGCTCCTTGCTCATCAGGAACCGATGTTCGTCCTTCAGGCGCTGGAGGCCCGCCGGCGTGATGTAGTTCTTGAGCTTCGGGCCGGGGGCATCGCGCACCGGCTCGCGCAGAGGGCGTTTCTGACGCATGACGTGCCCTCGATTCAATCAGAACTGGCGCGCGAGCGGAAGATGCCGACGCCGCGGCCGGGTCGCGACGGTCAGCGCGCGGGCCGATGGGTGAGGAAGATCTCCGCCAGAAGCTCGGCCAGCATGAACGGCGCGCTGTACGACTCGTTGGTCGCGACCGCCACCACCAGATCGTCGTCGGGCAGAATGAACGCGGCGACCACGGGGCCACCGAGCATGTTGCCGTTGTGACCGATGGCTCGGACCTGACGGCCGTTCACGTTGAACGTCGCGAGATCCCATCCGAGCCCATACTCGGTGTCGGACCCATTGCGCAGGCGCTGAGGGGTGTGCAGGCGCGCGCGCGTGGCCGGCGTGAGGAGCGTGCCCTGCATCACGGCTTGGCCGAAGCGCACGAGATCGGCCGGCGTGGAGAGAAACGCATTGGCGCCGGCGTAGCACGAGAGGTGCAGCTCACGCATCGGATCGGGCCCGTATTTCGTGTCGGCCGCAAACCGCGGAAAGTAGAAGGATGATCGGTGCGGAATCGCCTTCGTCGACGATTCGCCGAGCGTGTCGTCCATGTGCGCGGGGGTGAACACCAGCGCCTGCATGGCGGAGAGGAAGGACTGATCGGCCACGGTCTCGATCGCGGCGCTGGCGAGAATGCCGCCGTACATCGAGAAGCGGTACGCGGTATCGGGCTCGACGCGCAGATCGCTCGTCGCGAAATCCGTGAGTGCGTCGACCGGCCGCTCGCACGCCCGACCGAAGAGCGGGCTCTCGTCGCCGCCGTCGCTCTTCAATCCGGACGTGTGCGCGAGGACCTGGCGCAGCGTCACCGGCCACGGCTTCTTCGGAAACTCGGGCACGTACTTCTGGATCTCCGCGTCGAGATCGATGGTGCCCTGATCGACGAGGCGACCGATCGCCGTCGCCGTGAGCATGAGCGACGCGCTCCCGATGCGGAAGCGGTGCTCGGGCGTGAGCGGCGTCTGCGCCTCGAGGTCGGCGACACCAGCGGCCGCGGTCCACAGCAGCTCCCGGCTCGTGCCCACCGCCACCGAAATGCCGGGCACGTTCGTGAACGCGAGATGGCCCGCGAGCGCCGTGCGCGCCGGCGCAATCGCGGGCTGCCACGCAGGCGCGGCGGTCCCGGCGACCTGCGGCGCCTTGTCGATGTTCGGAAACAGCGGATGCGCGGTGATGCGCATGTAGGCGAATAGCCCGCCAACAAAGAGGAGGAGTGCGCCCACACCGAGCGCGCCAAGCGCGAGCCATGTTTCGAGTCGATTCCAGCGCGTGAACATCCCCATACCAACGACTTTACCATGCAAAGCAGAAAACCCGCATACTCAGCGGCCCTGCGCGCGCACCCACGCCTCGCAGGCATCTGCCACGACACGCACGTGCGGCACAGACAGCACGCTCTGATGCGTGCCGGGCACCGGCTGACAGGCCGCCGTGGCCGGCAACCACCCGCGCGCGGCGCCGCTCGCCGTGCGCAGCCACAGCACAGGCGCGGCGGTCGGCCGCACCTCGTGATGGGCGAGGGCTCGCATGATCGCGTCGTACACCGACACCAGCCGACGCGCATCGGCGCGGTCGAAATCCACCGGCACGAGCCCCGCCGCGCGAGCCGCCTCGACCAACGCGTCGAGACGCGCGGCCGGTGCCAGCGCCCGCAACGCGTCCGCCGGCATCGCCAACGCTGGCGCCACCAGATCCGCCAACGCCTCCGGGTGGTCGAGCACACTGCCCGCAACGCCGACGGGCGGATGTGTGTCGATGAGCACGACACCCGCGGCCGGCGCGGCGGTGGCGTCGAGCAGGCGCGCCATCTCGAGCGCCACGAGCCCACCGAATGACCAGCCGCCGAGCAGCACGCGCCCGGACGGATGCACACGTCTGAGCTCGGCCACATAGCGCGCGGCCATCGCCTCCACCCGCTCGAGTGGGGCCTCGTCATCATCCAGACCGGCCGCCTGAATGGCCACGACGGGCCGGGTCCGTGGCAGCGCGTCCACGAGCGCGCCATAGCAGAACACGGTGCCACCGGCCGGGTGCACCAGCACCAACGGCACATCGTCTCCACCCGTACGCAGCGGCACGACCAACGACGCCGGCGCGTCGCCGCGACGACGGTGACGCACGGCCATCGCCAGCGCTTCCACCGTCGGTGCGCGGAAGAGCGCGCCGAGCGGCACCCGCACGCCGAGTTCCGACTCGATCGCCGCGATCAGACGCACCGCCGACAACGAGTCGCCGCCGGCATCGAAGAAGTGATCGTCGACATTCACACGCTCGAGGCCGAGCACACGCGCCCACGCGCGAGCCACCGCGTGTTCCGTCGCATCGCGCGGTCCGCGGGAGGTGACGCGGAGTGACGACGGCGCCGGCAGCGCCGCGCGGTCGATTTTTCCGTGACGCGTCAGCGGCCATGCGTCCACCGGCACGAACGCCGCCGGCAGCATGTGCTCCGGCAACGCGGCGCGCAGATGCGCACGCCATGCCGCCACATCGGGGGGTCCGTGCGGCACGGCATACGCCACCAGCCGCGCCTCACCCTGGCGGTTCTCCGCCATCACGAGACACGACGCCACACCGGGCGCGCGCGCCAACACGGCTTCGATCTCTCCGAGCTCGATGCGGTACCCGCGCACTTTCACCTGCGCATCACGCCGGCCGAGATACTCGACTTCCCCGCCGATGCGACGCGCCAGATCGCCACTGACATAGCAACGCGCTCCAGGCACGGCGCTCCAGGGATCCGGCCGGAACCGGTCTGCCGTCAGATCCGGACGATTCAGATAGCCGCGCGCCACACCGGGTCCCGAGACGACGATTTCTCCCGGGGCATCGCCCAGCACCGGCCCCCCATCGCGGTCGATCAGGGACACCTGCAAGTCGTCCATCGCCTCACCGATGGGACTCGCATCGCGTTCCACATCTGCGGCGCGGATGCGTCGCGCGGTGACATGCACGGTCGTCTCCGTGATGCCGTACATGTTGATCACCGCCGGGCGCGCATCTCCGCGAGCGGCAAACCACCCGCGCAGCCGACGAGGATCCAGCGCTTCACCACCGAAGATGACCAGACGCAGGTCCGGCAGTGCCACCGCGGCCAAGCCACGATCCAGCAACGCACCAAATGCCGACGGCGTCTGGTTGAGCACGGTGACGCGTTCGCGCGCGAGCCACGCACACAGATCCGGCGGCGATCGACGCACGTCGTCGGGCACGATCACCAACCGGCCACCATGCAGCAGCGCACCCCAGATCTCCCACACGGAGAAGTCGAAGCCGTACGCGTGGAAGAGCGTCCACACATCCTGCGCATCGGCGTCGATGCCCCGCGCTGTTGCCTCGAACAGTCGCACCACCTGACGATGCTCGACCACGACTCCCTTGGGCGTGCCGGTCGAGCCGGAGGTGTAGATCACGTACGCGGCCAGCCGCGGATCGCGCCACACCGGTGGGGGCATCTCCGCCGGCACAAGATCATCGGCGTCCACACACACGTATGCCGACGCGCGGACGGGCAGTGTGTCGATCAGTGCGGTGGTCGTCACGATCACCTGCACACCGGCATCCGCGGCCACCCACGCGAGGCGTTCGGCCGGGTACGAGAGATCCAGCGGCACATAGGCGGCGCCCGCTTTCAGGATGCCGACGATGGCCACCATCAGATCGATCGTGCGGGGCGCGGCCACGCCCACACGCGACTCGGGTCCCACACCGAGGGCCCGCAGACGATTCGCCACGGCATTGGCCCGCGCATCCAGCGCGCGATACGTCAGCCGGGTCGTCGCATCGCTCACCGCGACGTGCGTCGGCGTTCGTGCGACCTGACGCTCGAAGCGATCCATCAGTGTGTCGGACGGCTCGACCGTCGATGTCCTCACGGGCGGCGCACCCGCGCCGAGCCGCACGGCCGCGACCGGCGTCTCCGGATCACGCAGCACCGCGCGCGTCAGCTGCACGAAGTGCTCCGCCAGTCGCGCCATCCGCTCGCGTGTGAACAGTTCGGTACTGAACTCGATCCCGACGTGGAGCGCGCCGTCGCGTTCGGCGCCGGCCACGCTCAGGTCGAACTTGCTGGAGGCGTCGGCCAACGGCACGGCCTCGACCGCGACACCGTCGAGCGTGGCGGATGGCGCACTCGTCTCGGTGAGGCTGACCCAGACATCAAAGATCGGCTGACGCCCTGGCGTCCGCAGCGGCGCCAACTCGTCGACCAGGCGATCGAACGGATAGGCCTGATGATCCATCGCGCCGATCGTGGTCGTGCGCACCTTCCTCAAGAGCGCACTGAACGGTTCGTGGCCGATGACGGCGTCGCGCAGCACGACCGTGTTTGCGTAGAGCCCCACCGCGCCGGCCAACTCCGCGCGGGCGCGGCCCGACACCGGGCTGCCCACGATGACGTCGCGCTCGCCGGTGTAGCGATACAGCACCGCTTTGACGAGCGCGACCAGTGTCATGAAGCGCGTGGCGCCGAATCGGCGGCCGAGCGCGTCGAGTGCCGCGGTCTCCTCGAGCGTGAAGCTCACGCCAAGGCGGTCGCCGGCGAACGTGCGATCCGCGGGACGCGCATGGTCGGCCGGCAGTGACAGTGCCGCGAGGTCGCCGTGCAGTGTGCGATGCCAGTACGCGCGCGCGTCATCCAGCGCGCCGCTCGTCAGCGCGTGCGCGTGCCACGCGCAGTAGTCGCGATACCGCACCTGCAGCGGCGGGAGCGCGTCACCACGGTACGCCGCGAGGATCTCGCGCTCGAGCACCGCGAGGCTCTCGCCGTCGCTCACGAGGTGATGCATCACGAGCACGAACACCGCGTCGTCGGGCGCCGTCTCGATGAGGCACGCGCGCACGAGCGGGCCACGTGCCAGATCAAACGGTGCATCGGCCACGGCCCGCGCGTGGCCCATCACGGCGTCCGGGTCGGCGCCAGGCAGATGCACCACCGCGAGCGCGCACGGCACGTCCGTGTCGATGTGCTGACGGAGCGCGCCGTCCACCACGGTGAAGCGCGCGCGAAGCGTCTCGTGGCGCGCGACCACCGTGCGGAGCGCCTCCGCGAGGCGGTCGCGATCGATCGGTCCGCGCAGCCGCAACGCGGTGGGCATGTGGTACGGCGCGCCCATCTGCGCCAGCACCCACAGACGCCGTTGGGCCGGCGACACCGGATAGTGCGCCGCATCGGGAATGCGCTCGATCGAGTCGGGCGCCGCCATCGGCCCGCGCGCACGTACGATGTCGGCGAGCGTCGACGGTGTCGGGGCTGCGAACAGATCGGCGAGCGTCAACTGCACGCCGAGTGCCTGCGCGACCGCGTGGGTGACGCGCACCGCGGCCAGGCTGTGCCCACCCGCGGCGAAGAAGTCGTCGTCGCCCCCCACGGCGTGCCCGAGCGCGAGAGTAAACGCGTCGCGCACCACACGATCGACAGCATCGGCCACTGGCGCAAGCGCCGGCGTCGCATGCACCGGCTCCGGGAGTGCGGCCACATCCACTTTTCCGCCCACCGTCACAGGCAGGGCATCGAGCATCACCACGTGGTCGGGCACGAGCGCGGGCGGCAACACCGCACGCAGATGCGTACGCAGATCCGTGCAGGTGCCCACGACATACGCCACGAGCCGGCCATCACGCACACGCACACAGGCCTGACGCACACCAGGCACGGCGCGCACGTGGTGCTCGATTTCCCCGAGTTCCACGCGGTGTCCGCGCACTTTGATCTGATCATCGGCACGACCGCCGTATTCGAGCGCGACGTCATCCATCCCGCTCGCAGTGCGGCGGCGCTGCCACCGGACGCGGTCGCCCGTGCGGTAGCCGCGGCGGCCATCGGCCATCGGCACAAAACGCGCCGCCGTCAGTGCCGGCTGATTGAGGTACCCGCGCGCCACACCGGCGCCTGCAACGAGCAGCTCGCCCCAGACGCCGAGGGGCACGAGCACACCGCGCGCGTCGATGACCCACGCCGACGCGCCATCGATCGGCCGGCCA
Source organism: uncultured Solibacteraceae bacterium (assembly GCA_964343975.1). Lineage (GTDB taxonomy): Bacteria > Acidobacteriota > Vicinamibacteria > Vicinamibacterales > SCN-69-37 > SCUN01. Next base: position 36,435 of record CAYFLU010000004.1, on the reverse strand, counting down.
ATGCGGACATCCGGCTCGTCGTGCTCGTGACGGGCGCGCACGTCCACCTCGTCGGCGACGCACCCGACGGTGGCCTCGGTCGGTCCGTATTCGTTCACGATGCGCATCGTCGGCGCCAGCCGACGCAGCACGTCGATATGCGCCCAGGTCAGCGCTTCGCCACCGACGATGGCGCAGCCCACGGCGGTGTGCGACACCGGGAGCGACGCGAGCATCGACACGTGCGAGGGCGTCAGTTTCACCGTCGTGATGCCCGGCGTGCTGAAGGCCGCGATCAACGCACGATCGGGCTCGGTCGGCAACACATGCACGACACCGCCCGTCACAAGCGGCAGCCACACACTGGTGATCGTGAGGTCCACCGCGAGCGACGTGAACAGCGGCATCGACACCGCCTCGCCGCCCGCGAATGTGGCCTCGGCCCAGGCGAGATACTGCGCGAGCTGGGCGTGCTCCACCACGACGCCCTTCGGCGTGCCGGTCGAGCCTGACGTGTAGATCACGTACGCCGCATCCGCCGCCGACATCGATGATGCCGTGTCAGCAGCGGCGCGCGTAACCGCCTCGGCTCCATCAGCCACACGCCACGCGCGCACGTGCGGCGGCAGCAACGGCACACGCGCCGCTGTCGTGAGCACGACGACGGGAGCGATGTCGTCGACGAGTGCCACCACACGTGCCGGCGGCAGCGCCGGATCGATCGGCACGTAGACCCCGCCCGCGTGCCACACGGCCAACATCGCCACCACGGCATCGATCGATGGCTCGAGCCACAGCGCGACGCGCGCCTCGCGCACAACGCCCGCGGCGCGCAATCGCGCGGCCAGAGCCGCCGCGCGCATGCCGAGCTCGGCGTAGGTGAGGCGCGTACCACCAGCAATGACCGCCACCCCATCGGGGCGGGCCGCCACCTGCGCCCACACACGCGCCGGCGCGATCTCCCCGCCGAGCGCCGGCGTCTGCGCCAACACACGCGCACGCTCGCCATCTGTGAGCAGATCCACGTCACCGAGCGGCACAGTGGCGTCGTGCGCCGCCGCGCGCGCCAACACCATGACCTGTGCGGCCAGCCGCTCGATGCGGTCCCGGTCGAACAGGTCGGTGCGATATTCGAGCGTCAGCGACAACGCCTCGTCCACCTCCGCGAAGCTGAAGGTGAGATCGAACTTGCTGCCGCCGATCGGCGCCGTCCACGGCACGCTCTCCACGCCGTCGAACGTCACGGCCTCATCGCGGCGCCCCGTCACGAGCTGCACCATCACGTCGAACAACGGATGACGTTGAGGGTCGCGCGTCGCGCCGAGGTCTTCAACGACGAGATCGAAGGGATACGTCTGATGAGTCCACGCCTCCACCGCCGTGTTCCGCATCGCGGCGAGATGCGCGGCAAACGACTGGCCACCGTGCACGCGCTGGCGAAGCACCACGGTATTGACGAACAACCCCACCTGCGTTTCGAACTCGAGGCGTGTGCGACCCGACACGGGCGTGCCCACGGCGATGTCGTCCTGCCCCGTGTGACGATGCAGAAGTGCGGTGACGAGCGCCGCAAGCGTCATGAACAGGCTGGCGCCGTGGGCCGTGGCCACACGTCGAATGGCCGCCGCCTCATCCGGACGAAAGACGACGTGCAGAGCCTCGCCGGCGCCGCCCAAGGCCGCGCGGCGCGGGTGATCGAGCGGCAGGGCCAGCGGTGTCACGTCGGCGAGCTGACGGATCCAGTACGCGCGATCATCAGGCCAGAGGTCATCCCGCGCCGCCGCCCGCTGCCACGCGGCGTAGTCGAGATAGCGATCGGTCACCGGCGCGAGGGGCTGGCCGGCGTAGGCGGCTCGCAGATCGCGCGCTAGCACGCGCAGGCTCTCGCCGTCACCGGCGATGTGATGCACCACGACGACCAGCACGATCTCGTCGTCGGCCACGTCGATCACCGCCACGCGCACGACGGGCCCTGCGGCGAGATCGAATGCGCGTGTGACCACGTCGCGGACGAGCCCGGCGAGCGCGTCCTCGGTGGCGGTGGCCGCGGTGACGACATCGATCCGCGCTGCCGCGTGCACACGCTGACGCAGGATGTCGCCGTCCATCGCGTACGTCGTGCGCAGTGTGTCGTGCTGCCGCACGACGGCGCGGAGCGCCTCGATCAGCAGGGCGCGATCCACCGGCCCGCGGAGTCGCCACACGAGCGGCATGTGATCAGGCAGGCCCCAGTAATGACGCACCCACATCCGCTGCTGTGCAAAGGAGGCGACGCCGTCATCGCCCGCACATCGGGGCAGAGGCGCCGCATGCGCCGGTCCTAACCGGCGCACAGCGGCCGCAACGCCGGCGACGGTCGGCGTGTGAAACACCTCGCTCAGCGGCAGCGTCACGCGCAGGTCTCGCGACACGCGATTGACGAGCTGCATCGCCAACAAACTGTGGCCACCCACTTCGAAGAAGTTCGACTGTCGGCCGACGCGATGGCCGAGCACCTGTTGCACCGCCTGCGCCACCGCGGCTTCGATGGCGTCCGCGGCCGGCAGATCATCGGCGGTGCCATCCTCAGGCAGCGGGTACTCGGCGAGCCGACGGCGGTCGACCTTGCCGTGGCTCGTGAGCGGAAGCTCGTCGACGACGAGGATGCGGCTCGGGACGAGCGACTCCGGCAGTACACGGCGCAGCTCGGCACGCGCATCGTCGCACGCGCCGACAACCCAGGCGACGAGCGCGCCCTGCCGCAGGGAGACGGCGGCCCGCCGGACACCGGGAAGCGCGGTGAGCGCGGCTTCGATCTCACCGGGTTCCACGCGTTGCCCGCGGACTTTCAGCTGGTCATCGAGCCGGCCGCGGAACCAGAGTCGCCCGGCCTCGTCGACGCGGCCGCGATCGCCGGTGCGGTACAGACGCGCCCCCGGCATCGTCGGATGCGGCGTGAACCGGGCGGCAGTGAGCGCAGCGTCGCCGGCATATCCGCGCGCGAGCCCGGCGCCGGCGAGACAGATCTCGCCGTCGACGCCGACGGGCACCGTCGTGCCGGACGGATCGAGCACGAGCACCTCGACGCCATCGATCGGGTAACCGATCGACGCCGCACCGGCGGTGGTGATCGCCTCGCAGGTCGACGCCACGGTGCACTCGGCCGGGCCGTACAAGTTCAGGACCGGTCGATCCGGTGGCGCAGACAGCACGAGCGCTTCCCCGCCGGCACACACGCGCGTGGTGGGAGGCACGCCGGCGTCGAGCACCGGTTCGACCAGCGGCGTCGGCACGAACAGATGCGTGAGGCTGCGGGCGTGCGCGAACGCGGAGAGCGCGCGCATGTCGAGGCGCGCATCGGCAGGCACGGCGTGCACGCTCGCGCCCGCAAGCAGGAACGCCCACAGCTCCCACACCGACGCGTCGAAGCCGATGCTCGCGTAGAGCGACGCCCGGCTCTCGGCGTCGATCGACGCGGCGCGCATCTGCCAGCGTACGAAGTTCATGAGGGCGCGATGCTCGATCAGTACGCCCTTGGGTTCACCGGTCGAGCCGGACGTCGCCATCACGTAGGCGAGATGGGCCGGGCCGGCGCGCCGATCCGGATTGGCGGACACGGGCGCAAGACGGCTGATGTCCACCGCGCCGTCGCCGGCGTCGGGGCCGCCGATACACACGCGCGCGTCGCTGATGGCGCACAGCCGCGCGCGCCGATCGGCGCCGGCATCGAGCGGCACGGGCACATACGCCGCGCCGCTCTTCAGCACGCCCAGTGCCGCCACGACCCACCACACCGACGGCCGCGCGACCACAGCCACGCGCGCCTCAGGCCCCGCACCGTGCACGTTGCGCAGCCAGGCTGCCACGCCATTCGCGCGCGCATTCAGCTCCGCGAACGAGAGCGTGGCGTTGCCATCCGACACCGCCGTTCGCGCGGCGTGCCGCGCCGACTGCGTTTCAAACACCGACACGACCGTTTCGCCGTCCGCGCCGGCATCCGCGGCGACGGCCTCGCGGTGCGCCGGTGCAGTGTCGATCGATGCCGTTTCGATCGGCAGCACGGCAATCGGCGTCGATGGCGCATCCGTGACCGCCGCGGCCAGCGCGCGCAGGTGCGTCGCCATCCGCTCGATCCGAGCGCGCGTGAACAGCTGATCGCTGAAGACGAGATCCCCGGTCAGCGTCGCGCCCTCGCGGTACAGGCTGATCGTGAGATCCACCTTGCTCTCGACGAGCGGGATCGTGATCGGCTCGAGCGCCGCGTTGCCGAGCCGGCGCGCCGGCGGTGTGGTCTCGAGCATCGAGACCAGCACATCGAACACGGGCGACCGCGCGAGATCACGCGACACGCCCAGCTCATCGACCAGCACATCGAAGGGATAGGCCTGATGCTCGAACGCGGCCGTGGTCGTTTGCGCCACGCGACGCACGATCGCCTCGAACGTGTCGCGCCCATGGATGCGATCACGCAGGGCGACCGTGTTCACGAAGAGCCCCACCTGCGCGTCGAGCTCCGGCCGGACCCGGCCGGCCACAGGGCTGCCCACGATGATGTCGGTCTGTCCGGTATAGCGGTGCAGCAACACCTTCACGAGCGCGACCACCACCATGAAGAGGCTGGCCGATGTCCGCCGGGCGATCTCCTGCAGACCGGCCACGTCCTCGACCGAGAACGACATCGGCACGACGGCGCCGCTCGACGCACGCACGGCAGCGCGCGGCAGATCGGCCGGCAGCGCGAGGATCGGCAACTCCCCGGAGAGCTGCGCACGCCAGTACGCGCCTGAACGCGCGAGCGCGCCGTCGGCCAGTTCGCGCGATTGCCACACTGCATAGTCGCGGTACTGAACGGACAGCGGGGCGAGTCCGTCCGGCCGCGCATAGAGCTGCACGAGCTCATCGAGCAACACCTCGAGGCTCCACGCATCGGCGATCGCGTGATGCAGCACGAGCGCCACCACATGGCGCACCGGCGTGATGGTGAGCAGCGCCAGGCGCGCCAGCGGACCTCGCTCGAGATCGAACGGCGCGGCGCTCGCGGCGAGGAGCCATGCCTCGACGGCCGCGTCATCGGCCACCGCCACGCGCTCGACAGGCACCGCTCCGATCGGCACGAGGCATTGCCGCACCTCGGCATCGACCATCGTGAAGCGCGTGCGGAGCGACTCGTGACGCGCGACGAGCGTGATCATCGCCCGATGGAGTCGCTCGTCGTCGATCGGCCCGTTGACGCGGAGCGCCACGGGCATGACGTAGCGGCCGCCGAGCCGCGACAGGACCCACAGTCGCCGCTGCGCATGCGACGCGGGATAGTCGGTCGCGTCGGGCACCGGCACGATCGGCGTGTCGGCCACGACCACGCCGCGGCGGATCATCGCCGCGACGGCCGCCGGGGTCGGATGCGCAAAGAAGGCCCGCAGCGGTACGACCACGCCGAACCGTTGCCGCACCCGGGCCGCCACTTGCATCGCGCGGACACTGTGTCCACCGCGGTCGAAGAAGTTGTCGTCGGGCCCCACCGCCGTGTGGAGCACGTCCGCGATGATGTCGACGACGGCGCGTTCGATGTCGTCAGCGGGCGCACGACCCGGCAAGGACGTCGCGGCCGGTGGCGGCAACGCGCGATGGTCCACTTTCCCGCTCGACGTGACGGGCAGGCGCGCGAGCGACACATACTGTGACGGCTGCATCGAGGGCGGCAGCTGTGCGGCCATGTGCGCGCGAATCGCCGCGGGCTCGTGCACGCCATTGCCGACGACATACGCAACGAGCGCACCGTCCTGCACGACGACCACCGCGTCAGACACGCCGTCACACATGCGCAGGTGACGCTCGACCTCTGCCGGTTCGATGCGCACCCCGCGCACCTTCACCTGCGCGTCCACGCGCCCGAGGAACTCGAGGACACCACCGGCACGCCGGCGCACGCGATCGCCCGTGCGGAACAGGCGCGCACCCGGCACGAACGGATCCGGCACGAAGCGTTCAGCGGTGAGGTCCGGGCGACCGACGTAGCCCACGCCCACACCGGCACCACCGAGATACAGTTCGCCGGCCACGCCCTCCGGCACGACCTGTCCCGCGCGATCGAGCACGTGGGCCGTCGTCCCCGACACCGCCCGCCCGATCGGCACGGCGCCCTCACCGTCGGAATCGACGCGGTGCCAGGTCGCGCACACGGCACACTCGGTGGGGCCGTAGGCATTCACCGCACGAAGCGTGCGCGCGTAGTGACGCAGATCATCGGGATCAGCCGCCTCACCGGCGGTCACGAGGACGCGCACGCCCGGCAGCGGCACACGCTCGAGCGCGCGCAGGAAGGCGGGCGGCAGCACGAGCATCGATGGCTGCTCGGCCGCAAGCCACGTCAGGAACTCCGCGGCATCGCGTTTGGCCGTCTCAGGCACGAGTGTGATGGCCGCGCCCGCGCGCCAGGCGAGCGTCAGTTCGTAGAGGGACGCATCGAACCCGATCGCGGCGAATTGCGCCACACGATCACCGGCCGACAGCGACAGATCCACGGACTGCGCGGCGGCCATGTTCGCAAGCGCGCCGTGCGTGATCATGGCTCCCTTCGGATGCCCGGTCGATCCGGAGGTGTAAATCAGGTAGGCCGGATCGGTGACCGTCACCGGTACCGAAGGACCGTCGGCGCACAGATCGAGCGTGCGTATGTCGAGCGCATCGTCCGCGTCGTGATCGGCCAGGACCACACGGGCCGCGCTGTCGCCGAGCATCTCGGCGCGGCGGGCCGCAGGATTCGACAGGTCGATCGGCAGGTACACCGCGCCGACCTTCCACACGCCGAGCAGCGCGGCGATCCACCACGGTGAACGGGCGCAGGCCACGGCAACCACGGCACCACGCCCGATCCCGCGGGCATGGAGCGCCTGCGCCACCGCGTTGGCCCGCGCGTCGAGTGCCGCGTAGGTCAGCACTGCATCGCCCGAGCGCACAGCCACGCGGCCTGGCGCCTCGGCCACCGTCGCCTCCACGCACGCGGGCAGCATCGGGAGCGCACGTGGCGCCGGTGGCCCGGCGGCGTCTGCCACACACTGACGCACCTCATCCGGTGCCAGCATCGGCAACTGCGCCAGCGGCCGCGCCGGGTCGGCCACCGCGGCGCGCAAGAGCACAGCGCACTGGCGCGCGAGGCGCTCGATGCTCGCGCGATCGAACAGGTCCGTGCGGTATTCGATCGCGAGGCCCAGCGTGTCATTCACCTCGCCGAAGGCAAACGTGAGATCGAAGCGGCTCTCGGACGACGTCACCGGAAACGGCGTCGCGACGACGTCATCGAACGCGGGCGTCGGCGACGACGGCGGCGCGAGCACCACCATGACGTCGAAGAACGGATGGCGTCCCGGCTCACGCTGAGCGGCCAGCGCATCGACCAGCTGATCGAACGGATACGCCTGATGCGCATACGCGGCCACCGCCGTCTCGCGCACCGCCGCGAGCAACGCCTCGAACCCGCGCGTCGCATCGACGCGCTCGCGCAAGGCGATCGTGTTGACGAAGAGACCAACGACGTCCTGCCATTCCGCACGGTCGCGACCCGACACGGGCGTGCCGACGATGATGTCGTCCTGCCCGGTGACGCGATGCAGCACGAGCGTGACGAGCGCGACAAGCGCCATGAACGGCGTCGCGCCGAGCGTCTGCGCCCACTCCATCACGGCGGCCCGGTCGTCCGCCGCGAACGTCACGACCACGCGATCACCGTCGGACCCACGCACGGCACCGCGCGGACGATCCGTGGGCAGCTCGAGCACCGGCAGGTGGCCGCCGAGCACACGATGCCAGTACGCCCGATGCGCCGCCATCGCGGGAGACGTCGCGTCTGCGGCGCGCCACGCCGCGTAATCGCGATAGCGGAACGCGGGCGCCGACACGGGCGCTCCGGCGTACTCGCGCGCGACGTCGTGCAACACGTACTCGAGGCTCGCGCCATCGGCGGCGATGTGATGCACCACGAGCCACAGCACGTGCACGTGCGGCGCCAGACGCAGCACCGCCGTCCGCAGCACAGGTCCGCGCTCGAGATCGAAGGGCTGCGCGCCATCACGCGCCATCCACGCAGCCGCCGCTTCGGTGGGTTGCGGTGCCGTGCTCAGGTCGACCCAACGCACATCGACGCGCGCGTCGGCATCGATGACCTGACGCAGCGCGTCTCCCGCCAGCACGACGCGCGTGCGGAGCGCCTCGTGGCGCGCCACCACCGCCGTGATCGCGCGCTCGAGGCGCGGACCATCGAGCGCGCCCTCGAGGCGCAGCGCACCGGGCATCGCGTAGCGCCCACCCATTTCGACCAGCAGCCACATTCGCCGCTGCGCATCCGACACCGCATAGTCGTCTGCATCGGGCACCGGCGCGATGGTGGCCGGTGCGACGTCCACCTGGGACAACACCTGCGCCAGCGAGGCGACGGTCGGATGCGCGAAGATATCGCGCAGCGACACGTCGCGTCCCGTGTCGCGGTTGAGCCGCACGGCCGCCTGCATCGCCGACAAGCTGTGCCCACCGGCCGCGAAGAAATCGTCATCGACGGACACGGGCTGGCCGAGCGCATCCGCAAAGGCGGCCGCCACGAGCTGCTCCTCGACCGTGCGCGGCGCCACCGCCGCCCGCGGTGTGAGCGCCGGCGCCGGGAGTGCCGCGCGATCGAGCTTGCCGCTCGGCAAGAGCGGCAGCGCTTCCAGCGTGACCACGTGCGCCGGCATGAGCGCCGGCGGCAGACGCTGGCGCAACGTCTCGAGCACGGCTGTCGCCTCGCCAACGACATAGGCCACGAGCACCGTGTCGTGCAGCGCCACCGCGCCCGCCCGCACGCCGGGGACGGCCGTAAGATGCGCCTCGATGTCGCCGAGTTCGACGCGATGCCCGCGCACTTTCACCTGCGCATCGAAGCGACCGCCGTAGTCGAGCTGCCCGTCCTCGCGCCAACGCACGCGATCACCCGTGCGGTACGCGCGCACCACGCCGCCCACCGCACAGGGCACGAATCGCTCGGCCGTGAGCGCCGGTGCGGCGTGATAGCCGCGCGCCAGCCCTGGCCCGCTCACCCACAATTCGCCCCACGCCCCACGCGGCACGAGCGCGCCATCGCGATCGACCACCCACACGCGGGCGCCCGCCACCGGCCGCCCGATCACGGATGGAGTGTCTTCGCACGCCTCGGCCGCCACACAGCCCACGGTCGCTTCCGTCGGGCCGTACTCGTTCACCACACGCATCGACGGATGGAGCCGCCGCAACGTGTCCAGATGCGACGCGGTCAGCGCTTCGCCGCCCACCACCACCAACCGCAGCCGCGTCGTCGAGACCTCGAGACCCGCGAGCACGGCGATGTGCGAGGGCGTGAGCTTCACCACATCGAGCGTGTCGTGGCTGACGATGGCGCGCAGCGCAGCGGCCGCGTCGCCGGCACACACATGCACCGCATGGCCGGACACGAGCGGAAGAAACAGACTCGTGACCGTGAGATCGACACTGAGCGACGTGAAGAGCGGCCAGTCGCGCGCGCCGTACGCGCCGAGCGCCCACTGCACATACTGCGCAAGGCTGGCATGCTCGATCACCACACCCTTCGGGCGGCCGGTCGATCCCGAGGTGTAGAGCACGTACGCGGCATCGCCCGGGGCGGGCGCCTCGCCGTGCCACTCGCCCGACGCGGGCCACGCCGACGTCCGGCACACGGGCACCGCCGTGTCGACGGGCGCATCCGACAAGACGACGACCGGCGACAGATCCTCGAGCACGTCGGAGACGCGGGCCGATGGCCACGCGGGATCGATCGGCGTGTACGCGCCGCCGGCCTTCAGCACCGCGAGGATCGCGACGATCGCATCGACACCTGCCGGCAGGCACAGCGCCACACGCGACTCACGCCGGACGCCCAGCTGCCGCAGCCACATGGCGAGCCCGTTGGCGCGCGCGTCAAGCTCGCGATAGCGCACCGCCACGGCGCCATCACGCACGGCCACGGCCTCCGGCGCGCGATCCACCACGCGCGCAAACGCCGACACGACCGTGTCGCTCGGCCGCGCCGCGTCGGCGCCGCTCTGCGCGTGCAGCCACGCGCGCTCGTCGGCTGACACCATCGGCAGCAAAGCGAGCGCACCATCCGGCGCGGCCACGACGGCCTCGGCGATGCGCAGACAGTGCGCCGCCATGCGCGCCATACGCTCGCGGGCGTAGAGCGCGGCGCGATACTCGAGCCGCATCTCGATCGCATCGCCGACGTCGGCAAACGCCCACGTGAGATCGAAGCGCGCCTGCACCGGCGGCAGCACGACCGGCTCGACCGATGCGCCAGGCAGCGACACGTCGGGCAACGGCGCGGCCAACGTGACCATCACATCGACGAACGGCGTCCGCCCGGCCTCCACCACCGGACGCACGTCGTCCACGAGCCGGTCGAAGGGATACACCTGATGGTCGAACGCCGCCGTCGCCGTGTGGCGCACGGCACCCAACAGATCCGCGAACGACATCGCCCCCGTCACCGCGGAGCGCAACACCACGGTGTTCACCAGAAGACCGACGACCTCGTCGAGTTCCGCGCGCTCGCGACCCGATACCGCCGTGCCCGTGGCGATGTCGGTGGTGCCGGTGGTGCGGTGCAGCAGCGCGTGCACGACGGCGGTGAGCGTCATGAAGAGGCTCGCACCCGAGCGGCGGCTGAGCGCGCGCAGGTCCGCGGCAAGCCGAGGCGGCCACACGAGCGTGATCGCATCAGCCGCATCGCCGGCGGTCCGTCGCGGATGATCAGCGCCCAGATCCAGCGCCGGCGGTGGCGGCGTGCAGGCCACACGCCAGTGCGCCGCATGCACCGCCATCGCCCCCGACGACTCGAGCGCGGACTGCCACGCCACGACATCACGATAGGGACGCGCGGGCGCCAGCACCGCCTCGGTCGACAGATCGCCGTACGCGGCCATCCATTCACGCAGCAACAGCCCAAGACTCCAGCCATCACACACGAGGTGATGGACGGTCAGCATCAGCACGGCGTCATCAGGCGCCAGCGTGAAGACCGCCACGCGCAGCAACGGCCCGCGCGCGAGATCAAATGCCGCCGACGCCATCGCGCGCATCGCCTCGTCGAGCGTGTCGACCCCGTCGGGTCCCACGGGCGTGACCTGCACGGGCACGGACATGGCGGCGTGCACGCGCTGTCGCCACGCGTCGTCCGCGAGCACGATCGTCGTGCGCAGGGCCTCGTGCCGTGCCACCACGCGATCGAGCGCCAGCTGCAACCGCTCGACGTCCAGCGCGCCGCGCACCCGAACCGCGCCGGGAATGTGGTACCGCCGGCCGAGCATCGTCTCCGCCCACATGCGCTGTTGCGCGTGCGAGAGCGGCACGTCGGTCCCGCCGGGCGCCGTCGGCATCGGCAGGAATCGCGACGGCGCACGCTCGCGCAGGCACGCGGCCAGCGCGGCCGGTGTCGAATGCGCGAACAGATCGCGCACAGTCACCGCCACCTGCAGCGCGCGGGCGATGCGGCTCGACGCGCGCAACGCGTTCAAGCTGTGCCCACCGGCCTCGAAGAAGTCGTCGTCTCGCCCGAGGGGATGGCCGAGGATCTCGGCACACGCATCGACGATGGCCCGCTCGAGCGCGTTGCGTGGCGGCTCGACCACGGCGGGCCCCGGCAATGCGGCCGGCAGGGCCCGGCGATCCAGCTTTCCGCTGGGCGTGAGCGGCAGCGTCTCCATCACCACGAACTGCGACGGCACGAAGGCGTCGGGCACCACCTCACGCAACCGCGCGGCAAGCCCGGTCGTTGTACCGACGATGTAGGCCACGAGGCGGCCATCGATGAGCCGCACGGCCGCCTGACGCACGCCGGGTTGTGCCAGCAGATGCGCCTCAACTTCGCCGAGCTCCACGCGATGGCCGCGGATCTTCACCTGGGCATCGAGGCGTCCGAGGTAGTGCACACGGCCGTCCGCATCGAAACGACCGCGATCGCCCGTGAGGTACACGCGCGCCCCGTCGCCGAATGGATCCGGACGGAATCGCTCGGCCGTCAGGGCGGGCTGGCCGAGATAGCCGCGCGCGAGGCCCACGCCCCCGATCACCACTTCGCCGGCCACGCCCACCGGCACCGGCGACAGATGGGCGTTGAGCACGTACAGCGCCGTGTTGTCGATCGGCCGGCCGATCGGCACGCTGCCACCATCCCAGTCGGCGGTGTCGAAGTGCGACACGTCGACCGTGGCCTCGGTCGGCCCATACAAGTTGATCAGCGGCACCCCCACGAGCGTGCGCACGCGCGCAATCTGCGGCGCGGTGAGCGCCTCGCCACTCACAAAGATGCGTCGCAGCGAGGCGAGGCGTTCGCGCCCCCCCTGCTCGTCCAGATGCGCGAGAAACGCGTCGAGCATCGACGGCACGAAATGCAACGTCGTCACGCGATGACGCGCCACGGCCTCGACGATGGCCGCCGGATCCTTCTCGGCGCCGTCCGGCAAGGCCACAACGGATGCCCCGGCCCACATCCACCAGAGCAGCTCCCAAACCGAGACGTCGAAACCGATCGGCGTCTTCTGCAGCAGCACATCGGACGCGTCGAGCGGATAGGCGCGCTGCATCCACTGCAGTCGATTGACGACGGACCGGTGCTGGATCAACGCCCCCTTCGGCTGACCACTCGACCCCGATGTGTAGATCACGTAGGCGAGACTCGCGGGATCGGCGAGCGGTGGCAGCGTCTCGTCCGTCGACACATCGTCGGTGCACGCATCGAGATCGACGCACGTCCACGGGCCACCGTCGAGCCGCGCCGCGCCGGCCGTGTCGGTGAGGACGGTGCGCACGCCGCTGGCGTCGAGGAGCGCGCGCAATCGCGTGGTCGGCAGGGACGGATCGAGTGGCAGATACGCGCCGCCGCTCGTGAGCACCGCCAGCATCGTGCGGATGAATCGCGCGGAGCGCGGCAGGCAGATGCCGATGAGTACATCGGTGCTCGCGCCGTGGTCGCGACGCAGTCGTCGCGCCAGTGCCTGCGCGCGCTGCCAGAGGACGTCGTACGACTCAGCAGCCCGCGCCGTGTCGTCCGCGTGGAGCGCGATGGCGTGCGGCGTGCGGCGGCAGGCCGCCTCGAACACGTCGACGAGCGTGGACGTGGCCGCGAGCGGGTGCGCCGTGCGGTTCCACGCGGTCACGACCTGCGCGTACTCGTCGTCGTCGAGCAGCGACAGCGCGTGCAGGGGCGGGAGTGGATCGGCGGCGGCCGAGGTGCAGACACGCTGAACGTGCGCGGCCAGTGCGGTGATGGCGCGCGGGCTGTGCACCGACGCGTCGAAGTGCAGGCGCACGTGCACGCGCCCTTGCGCGAGCGCGCAGACGATCCCGAACGCGTACGGCAATTCTTCGCGATGCGTCGAGGCGCTGACGCGGACGCCGGGCAACAGCGACGCGACCGACTCGCGCCAGGGGTAGTTCTCGAACACGAACACGTGATCGAGCAACGCCGAGCGGAGCGGCGACTCCGCCTGAATCTCAGCCAGCGGCAGATGCTGATGATCCTGGAGCGACAGATAGCGCTGCTGCACCACTGCCGCCACCGTCGCCAGCGTGTCGTCCGGTCGCACGGTGACCCGAATGGGCACGGTGTTGATGAAACATCCGACCGTGTGCAGCGCTCCCGGCATGTCGGGCGGCCGCCCAGACACGGTGAGGCCATACACGACGTCGGACGTCTGGTGATACTGCGCGAGCAGCACGGCCCACACCGCTTGCAGGACGGCGCCGATCGTCACGCCCCCGGCCGCCGCCACGCGCTGCAACGCGGTCGTCGTGTCGGCCTCGAGCGCGAACGTGTGCACGCGCGGATCGCGGTCGCCGCCGGGCGCCACGTCGCGCGGCAGGCCAGTCGGTTCCGTACATCCGCGGAGGGCCTCGGCAAATGCGCGACGCGCGGCATCCACATCACGCGTCGACAACCACCCGAGCGCCGCCGAGAGCGGCGGTGCCGGCGGCAACGCCGCGGCGCGGCCCTCGATGGCCGCTGCATAGAGCGCCGCCAGATCGTTGAACAGAATGTTGAAGCACCACCCGTCGAGGAGGGCGTGCGAGAACGTCCAGATGACGATGACCACGTCGGGCGCGGTCTGGGCAATCGCGAGACGCCAGAGCGGACCGCGCTGCAGATCCAGCGCGCGTTCGGCCGTGGCCACGGCCTCCACATCGGTGGTGGTGACCACGCGAAAGGCCAACTGTGGATCACGACGGATCACCTGCCGTGGCCCGTCGGGACCGAGCGCCAGACGCGCGCGCAGCACCGGGTGCCGCGCGGCCAACGCCGTCCACGCCGCCACGAAGGCGTCGACCTGCAACGTGCCCGAGAGGGTCAGCACCAGCTGCTGCACGTACGCGGTCGAGCCCGGTTCACGCGCGTCGTGCAAGACGATCGCTTCCTGCATCGGCGTGACCGGCCACACGGCCTCGACATCTGCCGCATCGAGTTGCACCTGTTCGAGCAACGCCTCCGTCAGCGCGGGTGCGGGGGTCGGTGCGCCCACGCGCGCGTCGTCGAGCGGAGTGAGCGCAGGATCCGGTGACGACTGGGCCGTCTCTGCGGGCTCGGCCGTTCGGAGCCGCACGGCGAGGGCGGCCAGCTCGGTCGACAGGCGCCCGATGGCGCGATCGCGCGCGTCACCACCAAGGGTGCCGGCGTCCCAGCGCACGCGAAGCCGTCGACCATCGTCGATCGCGCCGCTCGTGATCGTGCAGGGGACGGGCCACGTGGACGAGACCACACGACGCACCGCCGGTTCGGCGGCAGCGACCGCACGCAGGGCCGATGCGGGCGCGCCGGCGTGCGGCACATCACGTCCGGCATCGAGCACGATCTCGAACACCGGCGGATCGCCGGCACGCGAATCGCGCGTGCGGGTGTGCACGAGCACACCACTCCGCACGTAGAGCGTGAACCCCAAGGACGTCGACGAGGGGAGCGGCCGGTCGAAGCGCGGTGATGCCAACCGGTCAGACATGCACGACGAGGAATTCTATAGGAAGATGACAGACATGCGTTGCGGCTCCGACGACACTTTTCCAGCGCCGGTATTCAAGGACACGGTGCTCGGTCCACTCTTCGAAAGCGCGAAGGCGAATTTCGTGGACGCGTTTCGGCGGATCGATCGCGCGCATTGCGTGATGCTCGCGGAGGCCGGCATTCTCACACCGGCGCAAGCGTCGTCGATCGCCCGCGCGCTCTTCGACATCGAGCGCACGCTCGACCTCAAGACCGTCGCGTACACCGGTGAAGTGGAAGATCTCTTCTTTCTCATCGAGCACGCGCTGAAGGCGCGGCTCGATCCGGACACGGCCGGCCGCCTCCACACCGGTCGCAGCCGCAACGACATCGACCACACGATCTTCAAGATCGTGCTGAAGCAGCGCATCGACGCGCTGCTCGGCCAGATGCGCCAGCTGCTCGACGCGCTCATCGACAAGGCCGACGCCGAATCCTCGACCCTCATCGTCGCGTACACCCACGGACAGCCCGCGCAGCCCACGACGTTCGGGCACTATCTCGCGGCGTATGTCGAGGTCCTGGTCGGCGACATCGAACGGTTCGTCGCGGCACGCGCGATCGTCGACCGCTCGTCGATGGGCGCCGGCGCCATCACCACCACGGGGTTCCCGCTGAATCGTGGGCGGATGGCCGAGCTCATGGGCTTCGCCGCGTTCCGGCAGAACAGCTATGGCTGCATCGCCGCGGTGGACTACGTCACGGCGCCGTACGCCGCGCTGCGGCTGGCGATGCTCCATCTCGGCCGGCTCGTGCAGGATTTCCAGTATTGGACCGGCTTCGAAGTGGGACAGATGCACGTGCCGGACGGCTTCGTGCAGATCTCGTCGATCATGCCGCAGAAGCGCAACCCGGTGCCGATCGAGCACGCGCGTTTGCTCGCGTCGCTCGCGGCCGGCCGCGCCGAGATCGCGCTCTCGGTCGTGCACAACACGCCGTTCACCGACATGAACGACGCCGAAGGTGAAGTGCAAGCCGCGTGTCACTCGGCGTTCGTCGATGCCGGCCGCGCGATCGACCTGGTCGCCGGGCTCGTGCACGCGGTGCGCATCGATGCGGCGCGAGTGGCCACGAACCTCGACCGCTCGTGTGCCACGATCACCGAACTCGCAGACTCGCTCGTGCGCGAAGAGCAGTTGTCGTTCCGCCACGCGCATGAAATCGCCGCCGCCACCGCGCGCGCCGTGGTCGCCGCCGGCTCGTCACTGCGCGACGGCGGCTACGGCCCCTTCTCGGAGGCGTTCCGCCACGCCACCGGCCGCGCGAGCGCGATGAGCGACGCGCGCTTCAAGGTCGTGGTCTCGCCCGAGCACTTCGTGGCGGTGCGCACGCTGCCCGGTGGCCCCGGACCCGCGCCCATGGCGGCCGCGCTCGCCGGTTACCGGCAGCAGTCGGCGCGTTTCGCCACGGACGCCCGCGCGATCGACGAACGTGAAGCCGCACAGGCACAGGCGCTCGAGCGCGCGTTTCTGGCGCTCGTGAACGGCTAGACTCCGGCTCGGGTACAGACCGGCGTTTTACGCCTACAATCCCCCCATGCGCAGCACTCTGATCGCGGTCGTCGTCGCATTGGCCATCGGTGTCACGGGCACGTCGGTACGGGCCCAGCAGAAGCGGTTCGCCGGCACAGCCGCCGCCAAGGCCGAGTTCGACAAGGGCAAGACCCTGGAAGTGTCGAACGACTGGACCGGCGCGGCCGCGGCCTACAAGCGGGCGTGGACGATCGACCCGGAGTTCGCGGACGCGTGGGACGCCTACACGTGGGCGCGTCATCGCGACGCGCTCGGCGACATCAGCAAACTCGGCAAGGAGACGCCGGAAGAGCGCAAGGCCCTGCAAGCGCGAGTCGCCGCGAAGGAAGCGGCGCTCGAGAAGGAATTCACCGATCTCGTGAGTGCGCACCCGAAAGCGCCGATCTACCTGTGGGCCAAAGCGCAACTCTTCAACGAGACGGATATCGATCTGCAGGGCAAGCTGTGCAGCGACGCGGTCGCGCTCGATCCGAAGTTCACGCCCGGCTATCGCTGCGTGGCGACCGTCGCCGGCGTGCGCGGCGATATGGACGCCGCGGCCGCCGCGTTGCGCCAGGTGATGGCGATCGATGGCGAGTCGCCGGAACTCTGGCTGCGACTGGCGCGCTCACTGCGTGAATCGCCGGCGAAGTACAAGGCGATCACCGACGAGTTGATCGCGCGCCTGCCGAAGACCGACACGGCCGCCCAGGCCTATGAGCTTTGGGCCGAGTCGCTGCCCGTGAAGGAACGTATCGCCGCGTTCGAGAAGCTGATCGCCGACTACCCGCCGCAGCAGTTCAAGAGCACGCTCAGCGGCGCGATGTGGCTCTTTGCGTTGTATGACGATGCGGCGCCGAAGAAGGCGGCCACGCTCGCGCACACGATCGCCACCGCGCTGCCCGCCGACAAGGAATGGGCGGCCAAGGTGAAGTACGTCGACACGCTCGCGGAGGCCGAGAAGAAAGCCGAGACGGATGGCGTGGCCGCGCTCGCGCTGCTGAAAACCGTGAAGGCGCCGTCCTACGTGAGCACGCAGCGTGTGCTGCTCGCCACGGCCAAGGCGCAGGATCAGGCAGGAAAACTCACCGACGCCTACGGGGATCTCCTGAAGGCCTTCGCGCCCACGCCGGGCCCGCGCCTCGAGCCCGCGCTCTACGCCTATGGCAAGCGGCTCAACAAGGACGCCGCCATCGTCGACAAAGAAGTGTGGGCGCTGCGCACCGCGGCCGCGAAGCCGGCCGTGCCGTTCTCACTCGAATCGTTCCTCGACGGCACACAGGTCTCGCTGAGCGACTACAAGGGCAAGGTCGTGCTCGTCGATTTTTGGTTTCCTAACTGCGGCCCGTGCCGCGGCTCGTTCCCGCTCCTCGAACGTCTCTATCAGAAGCACAAGGCCGAGGGCCTCATCTATCTCGGCATCAACGGTCTCGAGAAGCAGGATCCGCAGGTGATGCCGCTCTGGAAGAGCGTCGGTTACAGCTTCACGCCGCTCAAGGCCAACGAGAAGTGGGCCGAGGAGGTCTACGGCGTGCGCGGGTATCCAACGACGTTCTACATCGGCGCGGATCAGCAGACGTACTTCAAGACGCACGTGTACGACGAGACGACGTTCGCGATTGCGGACATGCAGCTGACGGCGCTGCTGAAGGCCTCGAAGAAGTAGGTCTCGGCTACGACCCGCAGCCCGCGCACAGCTGGATGCGGGTCGTGAATGCGCCGCGAGCGCCCGCTGTCGACAACTGGCGCGGAATATCCGCCTGCACGAGGCGCTTGCCACCGCCAGACGTAATCGTCAGCGGACGTTCCGTGGCGCCGCTCGGTCCAATCGCACGCGTCAACTGCCACACGCCACCCTGAAACACGACATCGAACGTCTGCACGAGCGGCACGGGCGACGCCATGGGAATGACCACGGCAGCGAGCTTCCCGGTCACGCGACCGCTGTAGTCAACGCCCGCCGGCTGGACCTTCAGCGACATCTGGTTGCCGCGGATCGATCCGGTGATCACGGCCACGAACGTCGCGCTCTCGATTTGATCCGGCGTGGGATCGCTCGTCAGGTACTCGATCGACTTCGCCGGCCGGCCCGCGTACAGCACACGGAGTTGATTGACGACTTTGAAGTTCGTGCCGCGGCCGGTGAGCGTGCCGCGCACCGGCGCCTCGGCGCCTGACGTCACGAGCGAGCGCGATGCCGCCAGTTCCACGTGTGCCGACCAGTCATTGTGCAGCTGGTAGAAGGCCTGCCCCTTGTCGAGCGCCTCCACACGCGTCGTGCCCGACCAATCGCCGGTGTACTTCTCGCACTGATGGCTCGTGAACCCGCCCAGTCCATTGGGCCCCGCGGCGCGGTCGATCATCCGTGCGGCGTCCGCATACGACGCCGCCTGGCCCGACGTCGTCAACGCGTCGAGCTTGGGCTTGAGTTCATTCCACTGTGCGCTCGTCGGCAAGGCGACCGCGCGCCGCGAAGCGCCGCGCCCGCCCTGTTCCATCGCCGCGACCATCGCCTGCGCGCCGCGCAGGGCCGTCGAGGCCGCTTCGGCCGCTTCGCACGGATCCGCGTGTGGCGCCTCGGCGTCGCGTCCGAACTCGCGCGCCTGCCGCGCCTGTTCATCGAGCACCTGAGAGATCTGCTGCTCGAGCCGCGCGAACTCGTCCTTCGACTCGCGACTGGCCGTCGATTCGGCGTTCAGCAGTTGACCGTACCGGTCGATCGTGGCCCCCGCGTCCGCTGCCCCAGCGCGCATGTCGGCGGCCTTGCGCTGCAGGTCGTCCATCGCGCGCTTCGTTTCTTCCAGCGTGGGCTCAGCGCCGGGAATCCGGGACACACCGGTGCGCGTGGCGTTGATGCTCTCGATCAGCGCGTCGGCGGCACTGCGATACGCCGCACCGACATCCGCCGCGGACGGCCTCGTCTCCGACGGCGGAAATGCCACGGTCAGCGTCACCGACGTCTGCACCGCACCCGCCGAGATGCGAATCGTGTAGGTGCCGGGCTGCACAAACGGTCCCACGGTCACACGCTGATCCGCACCGGTGCCGGTGAAGGCAACGGGCGCCACCACCGCTGGCCCCGCGGCCACGGCGGTCGCCGCGACACCGGCCGGCACGCGTGTGACGATGACGGCCGCTTGTCCGGCGGTGACATTCGCGGATTCCAGACGGACCTGTGCCGTCTGCGCAGCCACCGCGACGACTCCGGCGATGCAGACCATGGCGAGAAATGGAACGGGCAATGCACGCATGACTACCTCGACAGAATCACGAACTCGACGCGGCGGTTGAGCTGACGTCCTTCCGCCGTTGAATTGGGTGCGACCGGCTGTGTCTTGCCGAATCCCCTGGACTGCAGACGCGACGCGGCGATGCCATGTTGCGTGAGGTACGCGACCACCGACGCGGCCCGCCCTTCCGACAACCGCTGATTGAACGCGTCGTCATCCACGCTGTCTGTGTGGCCGCGCACTTCGATGCGCATCGTGGGGTGCTCGTTGAGCAGCGCGATCAGCCGGTCGAGTTCCCGCGCGGATTCCGGCAGCAGCGCGGTCTTCGCGGTGTCGAAGAACACGTTATTGAGGCGAATCGGTGTCGTCGCGTCGAGCGGAACGAGCACGAGATTGCGCTCGATCCGCTGGCCTTCCTTCACCGCCGTGAGGTCGACGCGATCGCTGACCGCGATGTAGCCGGCGGCCGCCGCGCGGAACGCGTAGTCGTCGCCAATCGGCAGTGCGATCTGGTACATGCCGTCGCCGGGCTTTGACGCCGCCTGCCCCGCTCCGGCACCAGTCCGCAGCACTTCGTAGACGATCGATGCCGGCAGCGGCCGGCCCGATGGATCGGTGACCTTCCCGTAGACGAACGCCACGGGCGTCGGCCGCATCTCGGGGGGCAGCGCAAACTCGTAGATGTCTTCCTTCATCAACGGGCCGATCGCCATGTAGGCGTACCGCCCCGTCGCATCGACGGCGATGTTCGTGTCGTTCTCCGGCGTGTTGACCGCCGCGCCGAGATTCGTGGGCGACGACCACTTCAACCAGCTGTCGTCGAGTCGATGCGTGGCATAGAGATCGAAGCCGCCGAATCCACCGGGCCGATCACTCGCAAAATACAGTGTCCGGTCGTCGGGCGCCATGACCGGCGACCACTCTTCACCGGGCGTGTTGACCGTCGCTCCGAGATTGGCAGGCTTCGTCCACACGCCGTCCGCGCGCAGCATCGATACGAACAGGTCGCGCTTGCCGATCGACTCGCGATTCTGAATGGAGAAGAGCAGATGGCGTCCGTCGGGCGCGAGGATCACATCGAAGCGTTCGCCCGTGCTCGTATAACTGGCCATCTTCAGGACCTCAGGCGCCGACCAGCCCGACGCCGTGCGATGGGTGAGGCCGAACAGACGCGGCGACTCCGGCATCGGCGTATTCGCGCCACCGCGCCCCGACACCGCGAGAATCAGCTGCAGCGGGTCGTCGCCCATCTTCTGGGCCTGATCGATGATGCCCTGCCACTGCGCCGTCTCCGTGCCGCGGAACAACCCCTCGACGAGCAGCGTGTTGTTGTCGGGCAGCGCCGTGCCGATCCAGGTATTGCCCTGATTGCCGGAGAGCGGTGCCGGCATCTTCTGCGCCTGCCCCCAACGGCCATCGGGCTGACGTTCGCTCACCCACGGATCCTGCCGCCGCAGTCCGGCGTTCGGCTGGGCTTGATTCGCCGCGGAGGTCTTCCGCATCGAGGCGATGCTGTCTTCGAGCGACTTTCGCAAAGCGGGATCGGTGATGTTGGCGAGTTGCTTCTCCAACGCATCGATGGCGCTGTTGGCTTCGCCGAAGACCTCACGCACCGCTGCCTTCGAGCCCTCGCGGTTGATGTAGAGAAAGCGTCCGTCGGGCGACACAACCGGCTGGGCATCGCGCTCGTCCGTATTGATCTCGGGTCCGAGCTTGCGCTTGTTCGCAAAGGTCTGCGGGCTCAACGGCAGTGCCGCCGGATGCGACCCCAGGAGCACGGTAGCAACGAAGACGGCAGCGACACACGAGGCGCACGCGCGGGCAACAGACATGGCGCGCCATGCTACCACCGGCGATTCCCGGCGGCCGATTGCGCACGGGCACCGATGAGCATAAACACACACCGATGTAGAGTGGACATCAGCGTTCATGGCTCGAAGCGGCAAAGAATACGGCATCGCCCTGGCGTTGATCTGCATCGCGCCGGTCATCGTGACGCTCGGCGTCTTCATCTATCTGGCCAAGAATCCGAGACAGGCCCATCAGAGCGCGAAGGACGTCGGTTCCATCCTGCGCATGGAGCCACAACCGCGGTGGACGAGCGCGGCGAACCGCAGCCGGCAGACCGTCCGCGCGGCGGTCCTCGAACAGAATCTGCCGGGGGTTTCTGTCGCCGTTGGTGTCGGCAGCCAGATCGTCTGGGCCGAAGGGTTCGGCGTCGCGGATCTCGCGACACGTGCGTCGGTGACGCCCGACACGCGCTTCCGGATCGGTCATGTGTCGAAGGCCCTCACCTCAGCGGGCGTTGGATTGCTCCTCGAGCGTGAACAACTCCGTCTCGATCGCGACATTCAGGAGTACGTGCCCTCCTACCCGAAGAAGATCTGGCCCGTGTCGTTGCGCCAGCTGATGGCGCACACGGCCGGCATCATTCACTACCGAGACACGGAGTGGGGCGACAAGCCGTCCGTGCACTGCGAGCGCGCCGACGAGGGCATCGCAACGTTCGCGAGCGACCCGCTGCAGTTCGAGCCGGAGACGAAATACCAGTATTCGACGTACGGCTGGGTGCTCGTCAGCGCCGCCATCGAGCACGTCGCCGGTGTGCCGTTCACGGAGTTCATGCGCACGCAGGTGTTCGCGCCACTCGGCATGTCGAGCACCACGGCGGATGCACCGAAGACCCCGCTCGCCGATCGGGCGACCTCCTACTTCGTCGACAACTTCGGCCAGCAGGTCACCACAGGCGTGGATTACTCATGCTTCGCCGGCGGCGGCGCGTTTCTCTCGACGCCCTCGGATCTGGTGCGGTTCGGCCTGGCGACGATGGGCGGAAGGTTCTTGAAGCGGGACACCGTCACGAAATTGCAGACGCGACAGACACTGCGCAACGGACAGAACACGCAGTACGGTCTCGGGTGGATGCTCGAAGACATCCAGCTCAACAAGACCGCCGAGCCCGAGCTCCTCGCCAGTCACGCCAGCCGCACGATCGAGGGCGCGTCGACGTCCTTCCTCACGTTTCCCGGGCGCGGCCTCGTCGTCGCGGTGTCGGCGAACGTGTCGTTCGCCGACATGCGCACCCTAGCGCTCGCAATCGCGCAGGCGTTCAGCGCTTGATGTAGCTGTTCTTCGCGCCCGGCGTCGGCACGGCCGTCGACACCGGCGTGCCGCTCGCATGCGCGCGCGTCAGCGCCGTCGTCAGCGTGATGCCGCTGCCGGAGACCTGATCGCCGGCCGCATGCGCCATCTTCAGTGGCGCGGTGAGCGTGATCGTCGATGGCGTCGGCGCGGGCCCACCCGGACGCGCACCCGGACCACCGCCCCTGCCCTGCTGACTCGACGCAATCACCGCCGTCTCGAGCGTCGCACCACTGCCGATCGTGATCGTCTGTCCGACGCTGAAGCTCTGCACGCCCGCCACCGTGATCGTCGTGGCGCCGACCGCACTCTCCGCGCCCACTGTCGTCGCGCCCGGCGTACCGACCGTCGCAATCACGGCGCTCTCGCTGTTCGCACCGGTGTCGATGATCAGCGTCTGCCCTGCCGTGAAGTCTGCGACGTTCGCGATCTTGATGTTGGTGCCGCCCGCCGCCGCGGCCGCAGGCATCGTCGTCGGCGACTGAATCTGGAAATCCGTGCAATTGCTGTCGGTATCCGCGCCGTCGGGGAACCGGCCCGCGCTGCGGTTCACGCCGGGCCCGCCGGTGCGACCGACGTTCGGCACCGCGACGCGGCAGCCGTACTGCCCCGCGCCCGAGACCGATTGATCGCCCTCGGCCGCCCAGGCGTCGACGAGCAACCCGTAGTTGAGACTGTCGACGACGAACCCGCCAGGAGTGCGAAGAATGATGCTGCCCCCGTTGGTCGAGAACGCCGGACCACCGAACCACTGCTGCGGCGCGGCCGCCCCCTGATAGCCCGCGTTCGTCACCTTCGCATCGCGGACGATGCCGTCCACGCCGTGCTCGAACGCGAGCGGCTTGTCGAGCGTGACGCCCGAGCCGAGCGCTTGCACGGGCTCGTTGCTCGAGTGCGCGCACTTCGTCGCCGGCGAGAACGTGATGCCGGTGCCGCGATCACTGAACGGCATGTTGCTCGCGTGATCGAACTTCAGCTTCTCCGCGATCGTGAGGCCCGTGCCGTTCGCGCCGGCGGTACCCACCGCCGTCACCGTCACCCATTCGATGCCATGACCAACACTCTCGATGTCGAGGCGGATCTTGTCGCCGACCGAGATGTTGTCGACGTTGTTGACCTTCAACAGGCTCGTGCCCGCCGGCGCGGCCGCCGACAACCGGCCCTGCGTGCCCTGCTTGCCGATCGACGTCACCGTCGCGACTTCGTACTTCTCCATCGTGCGGCCCACGACGGGATACGTCGTGCCGTATCCGAGCGCAATCTTCTCGCCGACGACGAAGCCCGTGATGTTCGTGACGGGCACGTTCGTCGAACCAACAGGGATCGTGATGACCGGGCCATCGGGCAACGGCTGCCACAACGTCGTCGACGGCACGGCGGGTGTGCCGACGGCCGCGATCGTGCGCGACTCGCCGTCCACCATGACTGTGTCGCCGGAACTCATGCCCGTCGTGCTGCGCACATGGATCGACGTGTCGCCCTTGTGCGCCTGTGCCGCGAGGCCCGACGTGCTAAGACCGAGCAGATAGAAGCCATTCGCGCCGAGCTTCGTGCCGGCGGGAATGCTGACGGAGGAAAACGCCGGCAGCCACACCGCCCGCGAAGTGACGGTCCAACCGGAAATATCGACGGGCTTCGTGTCGGCGTTGTAGAGCTCGATGAACGAGTTCGTCGCATTCGACGGCGCACCGGACGCAATCTGAAACTCATTGATCTTCACAGGCGGCGCGTTGCGGACCTTGAGCACGGCGGTATCGCCAGCCGCGGCCTTCGACGCGTCAGTCCATTTCGCTCTCGCGATCACGTCGGTGTTGGTGATGCTCGGCGACGAGGTCACGGCGAATGTGGTGCTCACGCTCGCGCCGGCATCGACCGTCGCAAACGTCGACGCGCCCTGGGCCACGGCTTTCCACTGCGGCGGCGTCACCAGGCTCAGCGCGACACCACTCACCGGAGCCCCAGTCGTGTTGGTAAACGTCACCGTCGTGTTCCGCTCCCATCCCGGCCGGAACGTCTGCAGCGAGGGATGCGTGTCGGTCTTCGGCCCGTCGCCGGCAGCCACAACGAGCCGCGCCGGCTGATAGTTCGCCGCGACGACGTTCGCCTGAATCAGTTGATCGGTCGCATCCGTCGGGAACGTGCCTGCGGCCGTCATCGCCCCTTCATAGAACGTGCCCTGCGACCCCACGCTGTTGTCGCCGCCGTTGCCGAGCAGGATCGCGCCCTGCTTCCGCATCGGGTCGTAGCTCTTGTCGATACGCGGTCCGTCGAACATCACTTTGAGCGGACCGCGTTGCGCGTCGCCACCGAGCGACGTCCAGTGATGCGGCTCGCCCTTCGCCATCGCCGTGACGAAGCGCCACGTGATTGTCGGCAGGTCGCAGTTCTTGTCGTTCGGGCTCGCGTTCACGCAGCCGACGAGGTTGTTCTCCTGATCCGTCATGATCCACGGCCCGTTGCCCGGGCCGTGGTACCAGCCCTTCGAGTCGCCGTAGTACGTCGTCTCCATCGTCCCGTTGCCGTCGTCGCGGCTGTCGGTTTCGGCGTTGCCGTAGTCGAAGCAGCAGCCGTCGTTGTGATGGAGACCGTTGATGACCCAGTACTGCCCTTCCGCCTGATCGTCGACGGCGGTGCCCTTGGGATCGTCGTTGCGAAGGCCCATGCCGGGCGCGATGAACACGCCGTAGACTTTGTGCCCCATCACCGTGACCGGCGCCATGTCGGCGATCGGCAGATTGTTGAAGCCGCCCATCGCGTTGCCGCTGAATCCACCGCGCGGCGCCTGCGTGAGGTCGTTGTGCTTGGGCGACTGGTCGTAGATCTTCGTGATGAAGCAGTACGTGTTGACACAGAACGCATCCTGCGACGCGGCATCGGCGTAGCCGCCGGGCCCGGCACCTGCGGGCGGACGGACGACGCCGATGTTGAGCGTCTTGCCGTCGCTGAGGCGCATCACCTGATAGAGGAAGCCGTTGTAGCTCGCATAGAGCGCGCGCGTCGTGCTGTGCGCTGCGACGCACGGATCACCGGCGGCGGCGTAGATGTCGCACGGCCCCTGCGGCCGCGAGCGCGCGACCCGCTGCGTCGCCGCCTGCTGTGCGACGAGACCCGTTCCCACGACAACGGCCAGGACCATCGTCAACGCGAGTGACAGTTTCAGCTTCATCGCGCAGGAAGTTAGCACAGCCGTGCATCCTGAGTGCAGCCAGAGCCATTCACCGTGAAGACACGAAGGTCGTGAAGTGAAGAGCGGTGTGGCCTGGTGGCCCGGCTTCTCCGGGCTAGCCGCCGGAGGCGGCCGCCAGGCCCTCTGCTGTGTTCCCTGACTCAGCGCCACAAGCTCTTCGTCACGTTCCTCACACGCTTCACGGTGGACGGCTCTTGACCTATGCCGTTTTGCCCGCGAACTGGCTCATGTACAGCGCCGCGTAGGCGCCATTGGCGGCGATCAGGTCGTGGTGGCTGCCGCGCTCGACGATGCGGCCATGTTCCATCATCAGGATGACGTCGGCGTTGCGGATCGTTGAAAGCCGGTGCGCGATGACGAACGTCGTGCGGCCCTTCATCAGACGGTGCATGGCGTCCTGGATCAGCACTTCCGTGCGCGTGTCGACACTGCTCGTGGCCTCGTCGAGGATCAGGATCGCCGGATCGGCGAGGAACGCGCGCGCGATCGTGAGCAACTGCTTCTGTCCCTGCGACAGATTGCTCGCCTCTTCGTTGATCTTCGTCTCGAAGTTCTCCGGTAGCGTGTGGATGAAATGCGCCGCCTGCGCCGCGTGTGCCGCGTCGTCGATCTGCTTCGCGGTGGCCCCTTCGCGCCCGAAGGCAATGTTCTCGCGGATCGTCCCGGAGAAGAGCCACGTGTCCTGCAGCACCATGCCGAACGTTCGACGCAGCGCGCTGCGCTTCATCGTGCGGATGTCGACGCCATCGATGCGGATCGCGCCCTCGCCGACGTCATAGAAGCGCATCAGCAGATTCACGAGCGTGGTCTTGCCGGCGCCGGTCGGGCCGACGATCGCGACGGTCTGACCGGGGGCCACATCGAGTGAGAGGCCGTCGATCAGCGCCACGTCCGGCTTGTAGCGGAACGACACGTGATCGAACTGCACAGCCCCCTGCGGATTGGTCAGGACCACGGCATCGGGCGCGTCGGCGGCTTCTTCGGGCTCGTCGAGCAACTCGAACACGCGCTCAGCGGCGACGATCGTCAACTGGATCTGGTTCGCGATCGCGCTCAACTGCGCCATCGGCATCGAGAACTGCCGCGAGTACTGGATGAACGCCTGCACGTTGCCGACCGTCAGCGACCCTCGCGTGACCAGCACGCCGCCGGCGACCGCCACGAACACGTAGTTGAGGTTGCCGACCATCATCATGATCGGCATCATGACGCCCGACACGAACTGTGCCTTCCACGCGCCGTCGTAGCACTTCGCGTTCAGGCGCTCGAAGGTCGCAATCGACGTGTCGGCGTGACCGAAGGCCGTCACGACGGCGTGGCCCGAATACATCTCGGCCACGTGCCCGTTCAGCGCGCCAAGTGCCTGCTGCTGCTCCATGAAGAACTTCTGCGACCGCTTGGCGACGCGCGCCACCACCATCACGCTCAGCGGCACCGACACGATGATGCCGGTCGTCAGCATCCAGCTCAGCGAGAACATCATGACGACAACGCCGAGCACCGTGAGGCCGGACGTGAGCAGCTGCGTGAGGTTCTGCTGCAGCGTGGCGCTGATGCTGTCGAGGTCGTTGATGGCGCGGCTCATCAACTCGCCGCGCGTGCGGGTGTCGAAGAACTTCAGCGGCAAGCGATCGAACTTCGCCTCCACTTCTTCGCGCAGGGCGTACACCGTCTTCTGCGCCGCGTTCGCCATCAGGTACTGCATCAGATACTGGAAGAGGTTGGCGACGAGATACAGCGCCAACAACCAGACCATCAGCCGGTTGAGATACGCGAAGTCGATGCCGGCGCCGGCGATCCCGCGCTGCCGGGCGATGAAGCCTTCGTACACCTTCGTCGTCGCGAGGCCGAGAAGGCGCGGGCCGAGCACGGAGAAGACCGTGCCGATCGCGCCGCACACGAAGACGACGGCGAGGGCCGCGCGGTGCGGCTGCAGATAGCGCAGCAGCCGCGACAACGTGCCTTTGAAATCCTTGGCCTTCTGCGCCGGCATGCCCATGCCGTGCATGGGGCCGCGGCCGAACATCGGCGCCGGTTCGCGTGAGGGGGTCCGCTTGTCGCTCATGCGACCTCCTCGAGCGACGCCTGCGATGCCACGATCTCGCGATACACCGCGTTCGCCTTCAGCAGTTCCGCATGCGTGCCCACGCCGGCGACCTTGCCGTCGTCGAGCACCACGATGCGGTCGGCGGTCACGATCGTGCTGATGCGCTGGGCGACGACGATGACGGTGGCATCGGCGGTGGCCTGTCGCAGCGCCGCGCGCAGCCGCGCGTCGGTGGCAAAGTCGAGCGCCGAAAAGCTGTCGTCGAGCACGTAGATCGACGGCTTGCGCACGATCGCCCGCGCGATCGAGAGGCGCTGCTTCTGGCCGCCGGAGAGGTTGCTGCCGCCTTGCGAGACGGGCGCGTCGAACTGGCCGGGCATCTCGGTAACGAACTCGAGCGCCTGCGCCACGTCCGCCGCATGCCGGACCTCATCGTCGGTCGCGTCTTCGCGGCCTGAGCGGATATTGCTGGCGACCGTGCCGGTGAAGAGCACGGCCTTCTGCGGCACGTAGCCGATGCCGGCGCGGAGCGCGTCGAGCGGCCACGCGCGCACGTCGACGCCGTTGACGAGCACGCGACCGCTGTTCGCGTCCGCAAAGCGCGGAATGAGACCGGCGACCGTGGACTTGCCGGAGCCGGTGCCGCCCACGATCGCCGTCACTTCGCCGGCGCGCGCGACGAACGAGATGTCGCTCACGGCCGGCTCATCGGCGCCCGGGTATTGAAAGGTGACGTGGTCGAATTCCACCGTGCCCACCGGTGCGGTGGCCGCGGGCATCGGCGCCGCGGAGCGCACGATGTCGGGTGTCACATCGAGCACGGCGCGGATGCGCCTGGCCGAGGCGGTGGCGCGCGGCAGCATCACGAACATCGCCGTGACCATGAATACCGCGAACAGAATCTGCATCGTGTACTGGAGCGACGAGACGACGGCGCCAACCTGCATCGCGCCGGCGTCGACGCGGTGCGCGCCGACGAGAATGATGGCGATGCTCGTCACGTTGAACATGAGCATCAGCGCCGGCCACAGGATCGCGACGAGGCGATTGACGGCGATGGCCGTGTCGGTGAGGTCGCCGTTCGCGTCGGCGAAGCGGGCGCGACGTTCGGCGCCACGATCAAAAGCACGGATCACGCGCACGCCGCTGAGTCCCTCGGTCAGCACCAGGTTCAGCCGGTCGATCTTGTCCTGCATGATCGTCGACAACGGCACGGAGCGGCTCATCACGAGGCCGAAGACGAGCGCCATGACGGGCATCGCGGCGATGAGCACCCACGCGAGTTCCGGATCCTGCGACAGAGCCAGCAACACGCCGCCGATCATCATCATCGGCGCCGACAGCACCATCGTGAGGATCATGATCAGCATCTGCTGCACTTGCGTCGTGTCATTCGTCGTGCGCGTCACGAGCGACGCCGCGCCGAATTCCTCGAACTGATGGAGGGACAGCCGCTCCGCATTCGCGAACACCGCGGAGCGGACATCCCGGCCGAATCCGGTCGCCACCTGCGCAGAGAAATAGCTGCTGGCCATCGCGCACCCCGTGGCCAGGAGCGTCACGAGCAGCATCAGGGCGCCGGTCGTGACGATGGCGCGCGTGTCGCCGGGGACGATGCCCTGATCGACGATTTCGGACATGAACCGCGGCAGCAGCAGATTGGCGAGCGAGCCGGCCATCGCGAGCAACAGCACGATCGCCACCTTCCCGCGCTGCGGGCGGAGGAACGGCATCAGTTTGAGCATGGACTCCCCGATTGTAGTGTGAAGGTCTGCTGGAAAGATGAGCGGCGCGGGGATATCGTTGCGCCATGCACACAACGGGGCCGGGGTGGTGGCGCGTGGCGCTCGCCGTGCTGCTCGTGGTGTGTGCGACCGGCGTGGCCTCGGGCCAGCGCGGCTTCGGTGATTTCGGCGGCGCGTTCGCCAGCCCGGTCGGCGTGACGCCGAACCCGAAGTACAACGGCAAGTTCGCGTTCGTGCGGCTCACGTACGACACGTTGCCCGGCGGCTACTGGTATCGCGGGCAGCCGGCGTGGTCGCACGGCTATCCGGCCGCCGAGACCAACCTCATGCAGATTCTGCGCGCGGTGACGGCGCTCGACGCCAATGCGCAGACCGACACGCTCTCGCTCGAGGATCCGGAGATCTTCCGGTATCCGGTGCTGTACATCATCGAAGTGAGCTGGTGGCGGATCACGGACAAGGAAGCGCAGAACCTGCGGACCTTCCTCGACAAGGGCGGCTTCGTGATCGTCGATGACTTCAAGACGGCCGAGTGGCGCGGCGGTCGCGGGTGGGAGCAGTTTGCGGAGAACTTCGCGCGCGTCAATCCGACAGCGAAAGTCATCGATCTCGACGTCTCGCATCAGTTGTTCAATCAGTTCTTCGAGATCACCTCGCTCGACGTCTTTCCGCAGGCCTACAACGCCGGTCGACCGATCTTCCGCGGCGTGTTCGAAGGCAACGACGTGAAGAAGCGGATGCAGATGTTCGTGGCGTACAACACCGACATCTCGCAGTTCTGGGAGTGGTCGGGACGCGGATTTCGTCCGGTGGCGGACACCAACGAGGCGTACAAGCTCGGCGTCAACGCGATCATCTACGGCCTCACGCACTGACGCCATCGCCGGCGCTATAGTGGCGTGACCATGACTCCCAAGAACACGCTCTGTCTCTGGTTCGACAAGGAGGCGCTCGAGGCCGCCACGTTCTATGCGGCGACGTTCCCCGACAGCGTCGTGAAGTCGGTGCACCGCGCGCCGGGCGACTTTCCGAACGGCAAGAAAGGTGACGTCCTCACCGTGCAATTCACCGTGCTCGGCATTCCCTGCCTCGGCCTCAACGGCGGTCCGGGCGTCGCGCATTCGATGGCGTTTTCGTTTCAGGTCGCCACCGACACACAGGAAGAGACGGACCGCTACTGGGACGCGATCATCGGCAACGGCGGCGAAGCGAGCCGGTGTGGGTGGTGCAAGGACAAGTGGGGGCTGTCGTGGCAGATCACGCCGCGCGCGCTCACCGAAGGCATGGCCGCCGGCGGCGCGGAGGCCGGGCGTGTCTTTGCCGCGATGATGACGATGAGCAAGATCGACATCGCGGCGATCGAAGCCGCGCGAAGGGGCTGAGGGCGATGGCGCGCTTCATCTTCGCCTGCTGGATCACGTGGTCCGCGGCACTGGGCGCACAGGCGCCGGGCCGCCAGGACGCGGCACTGACGTCACTCGTGAAGCAGTTCGTCGCCGCGCAGACCGCATTCGATGCGAAGGCGCTCGATCGACTGCTGTCGCGCGACTATCTCGAAGTCTCGCCGCTCGGCGAAGTCGATCCGCGCGACAAAGTGCTCGGCTTCTACGACCCGAGTCAGAAGCCGCCCGCGAGCGTGATGACAACGACGGCCAGTGTGGACGAGGTGAGCGTGCGGGAGCACGGCACCACCGCCGTCGTGGTCGCGCGCTTCAACTACGCGATGACGTCGAAAGGCGAAGCCATGCCGCCGAGGAGCATCCGCGCCACCCTCGTGTGTGTGCGCGACGGCGGCGCCTGGCAAGTGGCATCGGCGCAGTACACGTCGATTCGTCCGACCGGCAAGTAATGTTCATCCTCGAGCTCACCTACACCGCGCCGCTCGACAAGATCGATGGCGCCATGAAGGCGCACATGCGCTGGCTCAACGCGCAGTATGCAGCCGGCCGGTTTCTCGTCTCCGGCCGCAAGATCCCACGCGACGGCGGCGTCATCGTCGCCACGGGCAGCGATCGCGCGGAAGTCGAAGCGATTGCCAAGGAAGACCCGTTCGTTGCACAAGGACTCGCCACCGTGCGCGTGATTGAATTTCGGGCGAGTCAGAAGAGCAAGGACCCGGCCGCGTGGACGATGGCCGAGTGATGAGAGGATAGGGCTATGTTCACGTCACGATCGACGGCTCTCGTGTTCGCGGTCTCGTCACTCCTCGTCACCATCGCGTGCGGTGCTGACGTTCCGGCAAAGCCGGACGCGGCCGCCGCGGTATCGAAGGCGATCGCGTCGACGCTCAAACGGACGCTGCCGTCGCTCACGTATTGCATGACCGCGAATCCGGACTTCTCCTTCGCCACCACGGGCCAGGTCGATCTCGTGGAGATGTTTCGGAACCTGTCGAACAAGGACGCGCTCAATGACGCCGTGAAGGCGGGAGCCGTCCACATCGATCTCAAGGAATTCCGCTTCGATCCGGCCGGCCGCTCGCCCGATCCGGCGTGCGATGAGGTGCAGGCGCAGTCGAAGCAGAGCGGCTTCCAGCGCGATCAGGTGCGCCTCGCGATGGTGCGGACCACGCTCACGGACAAAGGCAAGGCGGCGGGCGTACAGCTCGGCGCGTCGATCGACGTCGCCACGCGTGAGCTGGTCGACGTCACCGAGATCAAGTCTCAGGGCGGCGGCTTCACGGCGGTGAAGTACACGTGGAAGTGGACGCCGACGACGATGGCCGCGGCGATCGGCTACGAACCGGCCGCCCTGCAGGAAGCCACCGCGCGGCTCAAGCGCACGGGCGGCAACTGGGTGGTAGACGACGCGGGCGTGAAGCGGTAACGAAGCGCCACCCCATCCTCTTTGAAGAGCTTGGCTTGCTATTCCATATTCCAGATTCTAGAATATGGAATGCCTCAGGGCGTGCTGCCGCAAGACGTGCTCGTGCTCGTGAAGCTGATCAGCTACGGCGGACGTCGACCGCCGATGGCGCAGGTCGCTATGGATCTCAAGCTCAGTCCGTCCCAGGTCCACGCATCGCTGAAGCGATTGGAACGGTCGCGACTGATCGCGCCAGCGACCGGCCAGCCCCAGCGGCACGCCGTTGAGGAGTTCCTGCTACACGGCGTGAAATACGTGTTCCCACCGAATCGCGGCGAAGCTACGCGCGGCGTGCCCACCGCACATGCGGCGCCGCCGCTCAACGCGACGATCGATGGGGGCAGCGAACTGCCGCCGGTGTGGCCGGATGCCGAAGGCACCGTCCGAGGCGTGGCGTTTGAACCGCTGCACAAATCCGCGCCGGCGGCGGCGCGTCAGGATTCGCTCGTCTACGAGATGCTCGCATTGATCGATGCACTCCGCGATGGCAGAGCGCGGGAACGCCGTCTCGCGGAGCGGGCGCTGTCGTCTCGCATCGGAAAGCAACTCCGTGGCTGACCCGAATCGCACCCGATTCGAAACCGCGGTGCGATTGCTTGCGCCGCTGCTCGACGAGCTTGTCTTTGTCGGCGGCTCCACCACAGGCGTATTCATCAGCGATCCGGCAGCGACGACCATCCGACCAACGAAGGACATCGACGCGATCGTGGACGTCGCCTCGTACGCCCAGTACACGGCGTTATCTGATCGCCTTCGTGCACTTGGGTTCATGGAAGACACCTCAGAGGACGCGCCACTCTGCCGCTGGCGCAACGGCACCACGATCATCGACGTGTTGCCCACCAGCGAACGCGTGTTGGGATTCACCAATCGGTGGTATCCCGCGGCCGTGGCGACGGCGCGGACAATACGCATCGCCGGCCACAATGCCCGCATCGTGACGCCCGTGCTGTTCGTCGCCACGAAGCTTGAGGCATTCCATGGACGGGGAGCCGGCGACGTCGTCGCCAGTCACGACCTCGAGGACATCGTCACGGTCATCGATGGGCGACCGGAGCTTGTCGAGGAAGTGGCGGGTGCTCCTGACGACGTCCGCGCCTTTATCGCCGCTGAGATCCGCGACTTGCTGGCGCATGCCGACTTCATCGAGGCGTTGCCGGGCTTCCTGCTGCCAGATCGAGCCAGTCAGGCGCGGCTACCGCTCCTCGTGGAACGGCTCAAGATGCTCACCGAGAGCCGCTAAGACATCGGCTTCGGCCCTGTCCTGTCACGCCCGCCTCGTACAATTCCTCCCATGCCCGGCCCCCAGCTCCTCGTCATCATTCGCCACGCGGAAAGCGCACGCAATGCCGCGAAGACCGGCAAGGTGTTCTTCAACGACACGGATCAGATCGACGAATTGCGCACAGTCCCGGATCACGAGAATCCACTGACAACGGCGGGGCACGCCAAGGCGCGCGCGACTGGACTCGAGTTGCGCGAGATGTTCGGCACGTTCGATGTCGTCATGCACTCGGGGTACCGGCGCACGCGTGAGACGATGGCGGCGCTGCTGGAAGCGTGGACGGAGGAGGCTCGCGCGGCCATGCAGACCACGCATCACTTGCTCCTACGCGAACGCGACGGCGGCTACGCGTTCAACTTCACCGAGTCTGAGGCCGCGGCCGCATTTCCGTGGCTTCAGGAATACTGGCGCGTGAACGGCCCGTTCTTCTCGCGCCCTCCCGGCGGCGAGAGTCTCGCCGATGTCGCGCAGCGTGTGCATCAGTTCATGGAATCCACCGCCGCCGCGCTCGACAGCAAGCGCGTGCTCCTCGTCACGCATGGCGGCACACTGCGAATGTTCCGCTACTGGCTCGAAGGCTGGACGTACGACGAAGCCGCCAGAAATTGGCACGCCGCGCCCGTGCCGAACTGCTCGTTTGTGACCTACGAACGAAACGGCGATGGCGTCCTAGTCCGCAAGGCCGACAGCATCCAGGATCGACAAGCCCCGTCGCGACAGTGATCCCGACCCGCGCCGCGAGTCATCGAGGCGATGAGCATTTCTCGCTACCGCGCCGAAGGCACCCGCCACACGCCAGGACCTTTGATCCCACGTACGGCGTCGCAGTAAAAGATCGCATGCTCCCGCACGACCGCATCCTCCTCACCGGCGCCACGGGTTACATCGGCGGCCGTCTCCTCACCGCGCTGGAAGCCACCGGTCGCCCGCTCCGTTGCCTCGCCCGTCGTCCAGAGGTGCTCCGCGCCAAAGCGGCGCCGGGCACGGAGATCGTCGGCGGCGCACTGCTCGATCCCGCCGCGCTGACCGCCGCCCTCACCAGCATTCACACGGCCTACTACCTCGTGCACTCGATGGGCGCGCACGGCGACTACCGCCAGACCGACATCGACACCGCGCGCGCCTTCGGCGCCGCCGCGAAGGCCGCGGGCGTGCGCCGCATCATCTATCTCGGTGGACTCGCGCACGACGATGGCGGGCTCAGCAAGCACTTGAAGAGCCGGCTCGAGACCGGTGACGCGCTGCGCGAGAGCGGCGTGCCTGTGATCGAGTTCCGCGCGTCGATTGTCATCGGCTCGGGCAGCCTGTCGTTCGAGATGATCCGCGCGCTCGTCGAACGCCTGCCGGTGATGATCTGCCCGAAGTGGGTGGCGACCGAAGCACAGCCCATCGGCATCGACGACCTGCTCGCCTATCTCGTTGCCGCGCTGGATCGCCCCGACGACACCGGCGCCGTGTACGAAATCGGCGGCGCGGATCGCGCGAGTTACGGCGACCTCATGCGCGAGTACGCGCGGCAACGCCGGCTGCGGCGCGCGATGATCTCGGTGCCGTTCCTGACACCGCATCTGTCGAGTCTGTGGCTCGGGTTGGTGACGCCCGTGTACGCGCGCGTCGGCCGTGAGCTGATCGAAGGCCTGCGCAATCGGTCGGTCGTGCGCGATCCATCGGCACATGTCGCGTTTGCCGTTCGACCGGCCGGACTCGCCGAGTCGATCGCGCGCGCGATCCGGCATGAAGACCACGACTTCGCGATGACGCGTTGGTCGGATGCGCTGCAGTCGGGCGGCGGTCCGCAGCCGCTCGTCAGCGCGCGCTTCGGCTCACGCCTCGTCGACGCGCGCACGATGCACGTTGACGTGCCGCCGGCGCGGGCGTTCGTGCCGATCGCCGGTATCGGCGGCCAGGCCGGGTGGTACTACGGCACGTGGTTGTGGAAGTGCCGCGGCTACATCGATCTGCTCTTCGGCGGTGTAGGCATGCGCCGCGGCCGCCGCGACCCCGCGCACGTCGTCGTCGGCGACACGCTTGATTTCTGGCGCGTCGAAGCGGTGGAACCGGATCGGCGGCTGCGGCTTGCCGCGGAGATGAAGGTGCCCGGCCGCGCGTGGCTCGAATTCGAAGTCGTGCCGGACGCCACTGGCACGACCATTCATCAGACAGCCGTCTTCGATCCCATGGGGCTGTGGGGCTTGCTCTACTGGTACTCGCTCGTGCCGGTGCACGGCTTCATCTTCGGCGGCATGTTGCGAGAAATCGCGACGCGCGCCAGCGCTGCGAGCCGCGGCTAGTGCAGCTCGCCCAGGACGTACTCAATGAACCAGCAGATGAACCGTGTGATGTGGCGTGTGGCGGCGAGTGCGGTCGTGGTGGTGGCGCTGGTCTCGACGGCCGCCGGTGCACAGGCTCGCCATCCG
>CAYFLU010000003.1:65714-72374 GCA_964343975.1 uncultured Solibacteraceae bacterium | reverse complement strand
GCGTCGTGCGCGTGATGTCGTTCATACGGCCGCTGACCGTCGGGAGCACCGCGAGCTGGTCGCGCGTGATCGCCGTGGCGGCACCGGTGCGGTTCGACGCGAAGACCGGGTCGACCTTGCCGACGACCGTTTCGGTCGCCGTGACGCTCGCGACCTTCAGCGCGAGGTCCACCGTCTGCGTAACGCCGAGGCTCAGCATGATGTCCTTGCGCTCGTCGTTCGAGAAGCCCTGCAACGCCGCGGTCACCGTGTACGGGCCGCCGACACGCATGCCGGGGATGAAGAAGTGACCGTCAGCATCGCTGACCGATTCATAACGCGTGCCCGACGGCACGTGCACCGCGGTCACACTCACGCCAGGCACCACAGAGCCGGACGCGTCTTTCACGGTGCCGGTGACGGCCGCCGTGGTCACACCCTGCGCCATCGAGGCCGCCGGGAGGGCAAGGAACGTAACGAGCCACAACGCCGCGATCAGGGCGGCGCGCAGCGGGGAAGTGCGCAACTGATTCATCAACAAGTCTCCAGACGAAGCGAGTAAGTACCGCCCGATAGTTTATGCGGGACCTGTTGCGGCCGTGTGAAATCGACTGATTGGCAGAACGATTGTTACGAATGACGGGAACAGTTGCGCGCCGGAGGCGTACTGCGCTAGGCGCTACATCTATATACGGGGCTCTGGAGGGCCCCTACCCCAACTGATCGCTGAGATCCATGCCGACGTTCAACAGGAGGGGCGGCATCCTTGTTTAGCACCCGGCCCAGTGGGCCGTCGCGATCACGCCGGGGTGCCTTCGGCCGGCGCCGCGGGGGGCGCCACGTAGTACAGGATGCGCTGACAGCTGTCGCACTGGATCAGCGTGTCGTTGCGTTTGATCTGCGTTTCCACGGCCGGCCGCACGCCCATGTGGCAGGCGACGCAGTGGCCCTTCACGAGTTCCGCCACCGCGAGCCCCTTCCGGGCCTTGCGCACCTGCTCGTACCGCGCGAGGGTGGCCTTGTCGAGTGACGGCGTCTTCGTGGCACGCTCCGCCGAGAGCCGGGCGATCTCAGCCTCGAGAGCGCCTTTCTCTTTCGCAAACTGCGCGCGGATCTCCGCGAGCGCGGCATTGGCCGTGGCCAGATGGCCCTCGGCCGTCTTCACGTTGGCCGCCAAGCCGTCGGCGGCCATGAGCATCTCGAGCACTTTCTCCTCGAGCCCCGCCTTCTCCTCCAGGCTGACCTGCGTCTCGTGTTGGAGGGCGTGAAACTGCTCGTTCGTCTTGACCGAGGCCTTGTGCTCTTCGAACCGTGCCAGCCGCGTGTCGATCCCGGCGATGTCCTTCTCGACCACCCGGCGCGCCGCCGTGGCGTCGTTGAGGACCTGCTTGGCGTGATTCAGTGCCGCCGTGGCCGCTGTCACGCCGTCGCCGGCAGATTTCTCTTTGATCGGGTAGTCGTTCAGAGTTTTGCGGGCAGCGTCGATCGCGGTGTCGAGCGCCTGGATCTCAATCAGCACCGAAAGCGCAGGCAGCATGGAAGACCTGAAGCCTATCACTTTCCCGGCGGCCGTCGCGTACTCAGTAGTCGGTGAGCGTCGCCGGCCGGATGGCGACGCGCAGCGCGTTCAAAACCGCCACGACGTCGATGAGCTCCTGACCGATGGCGCCGGCGACGGGCGTCAGATGCCCGGAGGCCGCCAGGCCCATGCCGATCAGGCTCACCGCCATGCCGCCCACCGCGCTCTGCAAGGCGATCGCCCGCATGCGCGCGCCGATGTGCAACACCTCGTCTACGGTAAGGAGCGCACTGTTCATGACGACGATGCCGGCGGCTTCGGCGGTCACATCCGATCCCTGTCCGAACGCGATGCCCACGGTGGCGGCGGTCAGCGCCGGCGCATCGTTGATGCCGTCGCCGAGAAACAGCGTCGGCGCCTTGGCGGTCTCCGCCCGCACGAGCGCCAGCTTCTGCTCCGGCGTCTGCCCCGCGTAGACCTCCGCGATGCCGACGAGATCCGACAGGTACTTCACTTCCGATTCGCGGTCGCCCGACACGAGCAGTGCACGCGCAAACTGGTGCCGCGGCCCCAGGTGCTGGATGAACGTCTTGCTGTCCTGCCGCGGCTCATCCCGGAACCGCATCGTCGCGGCATACCGCTCGTCGATGACGATCACGCACTCCATGCCGCCGGTGTGCGGCGGGATCTGTGACGCGGAGGCCGGATACAGGCGTACGCACTGGGCCCGGCTCGTGACGAGCAGCCGGCGGCCGTCGACAAGGCCCGTCAGTCCCTGCCCGGGCCGCTCGTGGACCTCGGCCGCTTCGACCGGGGCGAGTTGCCGGGTGCGCGCCGCGTCGAGGATGGACATCGCGAGCGGGTGCTTCGAGTAGAGCTCCACACTCGAGACGAGGCGCAGCACGTGGTCCGCGTCTTCGCCGGGCGCGGGCACCACTTCGGTGAGCGACGGCCGTCCGTAGGTGAGCGTGCCGGTCTTGTCGAAGATCACGACGCGGCAGGTGCTGATCCGTTCGAGCGCCGCCGGATCCTTGACGATGATGCCGCGCTTGGCGGCGAGGGAGATCGAGCCGATGATCGCGACCGGAATCGCGATGAGCAGCGGACACGGCGTGGCGATGACGAGCACGGCGAGGAACCGCACCGGATCCCCCGACCACCACCAGGCGAGCGCCGCGATCGTGACGGCCACGGGCGTGTACACCGCACCGAGCTGATCGCCGAGCCGGCGCAGCGCCGGCCGCCGATGCTCCGACTCGCGCATGACCTGCATGATCTTCGCGTAGCGCGAGTCGACGGCCAGTTTCTCCGCGCGAATCGTCAAGGCCGAGGTGCCGTTGATCGCGCCGGACAGCACGCCGACGCCGGGCGTCTTCGACATCACGTACGGCTCGCCCGTGAGATACGACTCGTCCATCGCGCCGTGACCGGCGATGACGACGCCGTCGACCGGGCAGGTCTCGTGCGGCATGACCACAAGTTCATCCCCGACGCGGACATCATCGAGCGCGACGTCTTCGAGGTGGCCGTCGACCGTGCGATGCGCGACGCTCGGCATGCGTCGCGCGAGCGCGTCGAGCGCCGATGAGGCGTTGCGCACAGCGTAGTGCTCGAGCGCTTCACCACCGGACAGCATCAGGACCACGAGCGTGCCCGCGAGGTACTCGCCGAGGGCCACGGAGGTGACGATCGCGATGCCGGCGAGCAGATCCGAGCCGAATTCCCGGCGCGCGACTTTCTTCAGCAGGTCGAAGACGAGCGGCGTGCCGCCGAGCAGCAGCGCGACGTAGAGCGGATAGGGCGAGAAGTGGAGCGCCAGATGCAGCGCGATGGCCACCACCGCGAGCACGGCGATGGCGGTTTGCAGACGGTCGGCCGACCGGTCCATGTCTTCACGATAGACCGGGACGAGGCGCGCCTGGCTAGGGAAGTTCGGTTGCCGGAATGCCGTCAGGTACGGTCAGCCGGAAGGTCGTGCCATCGGGGCCGGAGCGCACGACCTCGACGCGGCCGCCGTGCTGTTGCATCACGGTCTGTACGACCGTCAGGCCGAGGCCGATGCCCTTCTCCTTGCCGTGGGACACGAACGGACGGAACAGACTGCTCGCGACCTCCGCGGGAATCCCGGGGCCGTTGTCCGCCACTTCAATCACGGTGCCGTCACTCGAGCGGGCCACGCGCACCTCGATGTGGCCCGTCGCGGCCGGCACGGCCTCCGCCGCGTTGAAGAGCAAGTTGAGGAGCGCGCGTTCGAGCTTCGCCGGATCGAACACCGTCTCCACATCGCGTCCCTCACTGAACACGATCGCGAGCGACTCGTATTCCGGCAGGGCTTTGACGGTCTTGATCGCGTGCTCGACGACATCACCGATCACGCCACGAACGGGGCGATTCGGGTCTCCGGGCGTGTGCTACCTCTTCTGCAACATCCATCCCGACATGAGCGCCGTCGTGCTCGTCGTAGACACGCCGTAGTTCGCCGTGTCGAACAAGGACGGCGCGTTTTCGCTGCCGTCCGTGCCGCCGGGGCGCTACATGCTCTCGACGTGGCACGAGCGAGCCACCGGCGCCAATGCGCGCGAGATCATGGTCGGCCCCGGCCCGCTCGACCTCGGCGTGTTGCGTCTCACCGAGACGGCTGCGGCGATCCCGAATCACGCGAACAAGTACGGCCACGACTACCTGCCGCCGCCGGCGCCGGGCACGGGCTACATCATCATCAAGTGACGCCGCCGTGAGGCGGCCGTCGTTCTTGACAACTTTCTGACATACGCCTGACAACCGCCTTCGCGCGGTCCGGCACCATCACACCATCAACCAACGGCGTCTCTGATCTGCCCCCCAGGCAGAGACCGTGTGTCGGAGATGCATATGTCCAATCGTGTGTCAGGGAAATCTCGTCCAGTGATCTCATACATTCGCACCACAGTGCTGACTGCCGCGCTCTCGCTCGCGGCGCTTCCGGTGTTCGCGCAGCAGCCGCCGTACCACGCGAACGACGTCACGCCGGTCGGCGCGACCTCCGGCAAACTCAACTCGGCCACCAACGGCAAGCAGGCTGGTGCCAAGTCGACCAACGGCACCTCGCACGCCGTCGTGATGAGCGGCAACGCGCTCGCCGCCGTCGATCTCCATCCGGCGAACTACTACTCGTCGGCCGCGCTTGCGTCGGATGACACGCAGCAGGCTGGCTGGGCGCTCGGGCCGTCGGGCACGATCCACGCCTCGGTGTGGTCGGGGTCGTCGGCCTCGATGGTCGATCTGCACCCGACGGGCTACAACTTCTCGTACGCCATGGGCGTGCACAACGGACAGCAGGTCGGCTTCGCCGAACAGCAGTCGTACTTCGTCACGGCGTCGCACGCGATGCTCTGGTACGGGTCGGCAGCGTCGGTGATCGATCTGCATCCGGCGATCCTCGGCTACAACTACTCGCGCGCGATGGGCGTGCATGACGGCGAGCAGGTCGGCTACGTGTCGCAGCTCGCGTATCCGGTCGGCGAAGCCGCCGGCTATCACACGCTGAGCCACGCCATGCGGTGGAGCGGCACGGCCGCGTCGTCGGTGGGCCTGCATCCGGTCGGTTTTGACGCCTCGGAAGCGCTGGCCACGAACGGCATTCAGCAGGGCGGCTGGGGCTACCACGCGCTGCCGACGCCGTCGACGCACGCGCTGCTCTGGTCCGGCACGGCCGACTCGGTGGTGGATCTGCACCCGGCCGGCTTCTCGGAATCGCGCATCACGGCGATGACGGCCACGCTGCAGGTCGGTGAAGGCTGGGTGGGGCCGGCGGGTGCGGCCGGTTCGGTGCGCCACGCGCTGGCGTGGACCGGCACGGCCGACAGCGTGATCGACCTCAACCAGTTCATCCCCGCGGGTTACACGCACGCGGTGGCGACCGGCGTCGATGCGAACGGCAACGTCGTCGGCTTTGCCTACAACTCCACGTTCTACGGCCTGATGGTCCCGTATGACGCGATCGCGGTCGTCTTCGCGCCGGGTCCGGCGTCGCCGGCCGAGCTGTCGTCGGTGGCCTTTGCCGGCACGGATGCGCGTCCGGGTGATCTCGTGTCGGGCACGGTGACCCTCGCGGGCGCGGCGCCGGCGGGCGGTGTGTCGATCTCGTTCCTCAGCGCCAACGAAGCGGTGATTGCGACGCCGGC
Source organism: uncultured Solibacteraceae bacterium (assembly GCA_964343975.1). Taxonomy (GTDB): domain Bacteria; phylum Acidobacteriota; class Vicinamibacteria; order Vicinamibacterales; family SCN-69-37; genus SCUN01. The sequence goes on along the minus strand of CAYFLU010000003.1, from coordinate 66,713 downwards.
CGCGGTGACGATCGCGGAAGGCCAGACGTCAGCCACCTTCCAGACGACGGTGCCGGGCGTGCTCGTCACGCCGCAGGCGATCAAGTTCTACGCGACGGACGGCGCGGTGAGCCGCGCGACGTCGCTCACGGTGACGCCGGTTGTGCACCTCAAGTCGGTGACGGCCAATCCGGTGGAAGGCGGTTTCCAGACCTACGCGACGATCGCGCTGAACATTCCGGCGCAGTCGGGCGGCGCGGCCGTGTCGCTGACCTCAAGCGATCCGACGCTCGTGGCGGTGCCGGCGTCGATCGTGATCCCGACGCTCGCATCGGTGACCAGCTTCGCGCTGAACACGGTGGCGGTGGCCTCGGCTACTGACGTCACGGTGACGGCGACGTTCAACGGCGACACGATCTCAACGGTGCTCACGCTGAGCCCGGCGCCCGTGGTGGCGGTGGCGTCGGTGTCGGCGCCGGCCGTGGTTGGCAGCCAGCCGACGACCGGCTCGGTGTCGGTGAACAACTTCCCGCGCGGTGTGGCTGGTGCGGTGATCTCGCTCACGAGCAGTGACCCGGCGATCGTGCAGGTGCCGGCGACCGTGACGGTGGCGCAGTACCAGTACGGCGTGGCCTTCCCGGTGACGACGAGCGTCGTGAAGGGCAGCGCGCCGGTGAACGTCACGATCACGGCGTCCTACAACGGCTCGGTGATCACCGGCACGATCGCGGTGTATCCGATCCCGACGGTCACGATCACGCAGGCCGACTACCTCACCGACACGCAGATGCTGAAGGTAGTGGCGACGACGACGTTCGACAACAGCATCCTGACCTACGGCACGGACGTGTCGGTCGGGCCGCTCGGCACGATGCAGTTCGAACTCGGGTCCTTCAAGGGCTCGATCATCCTGCCCTCGGCGCCGAAGACGGTGACGGTGTGGAACTCGAATGGCGGCTTCGCGACGATGAACGTCACGGTGAAGACGCCAAAGACGGCCACGGGTGGAGGCGGCACGGC
>CAYFLU010000003.1:0-65614 GCA_964343975.1 uncultured Solibacteraceae bacterium | reverse complement strand
GGCGGCACGGCGACGGGTGGCGGCGGCACGACCACGACGTCGACGACCGTGAAGCTCACGGTGCGGACGACGGGCAAGGGCACGGTCACGCAGAGCATCGCGGGCACGTCATTCGCCTCGGGCACGACGATCACGCTCACGGCGAAGCCGGATGCGGGGCAGCCGTGGATCGGCTGGTCGGGCGCCTGCACGGGCACGTCGACCACGTGCACGATCACGCTCAAGGCTGACGCGACGGTGACGGCGAACTTCAAGTAACCCGTCATACTCCAGGCTTCCCCGAAGCCGGGGGCGCGGCACTGCCGCGTCCCCGGCTTTTCTCTTTGGTGACGAGGGCGCGAGACCATCCGCGTCCTCGTCTTTTCATGTACGCCGGGCGCAGCCGCGCGCGGGCCGTTTACACTGATGGGAGCGCGCCAACGCGCCATCGGAGAGACCGCCGCTCATGCCGCTCAACGTCATTGGTTCCGAGTTCCTGCCGTCCGCTTCCGGTCAGACGATTCCCGTCATCGACCCGTCGGATGGTCAGGCCTTCGACACGATTCCGCGCAGCACCGCCGAGGACATCGATCGTGCCGTGCGCGCCGCACGCGCCTGCTACGACACGGCGTGGCGGAAGCTGTCGGCGGCCGAGCGCGGGCGCCTGTTGCTGAAGCTGTCGGCGAAGGTCACGGAGCACGCCGCGGAACTGGCGCTGCTCGAACAGCGCGACTGCGGCAAACCGACGAAGCAGGCCAAGGCCGACGCGGTGGCTCTGGCCCGGTATTTCGAGTTCTACGGCGGCGCGTGCGACAAGCTGCACGGCGAGACGATCCCGTATCTGGACGGCTACAGCATCCTGACGTGGCGCGAGCCGCACGGCGTCACGGGCCACATCATTCCGTGGAACTACCCGATGCAGATTTTCGGCCGCAGCGTGGGTGGCGCGCTGGCCGGCGGCAACGTCTGCGTCGTGAAACCCGCCGAAGACGCCTGTCTCTCGCTCATTCGCGTGGCGGAACTCGCGCTCGAAGTCGGCTTCCCGGCCGGCGCGATCAACATCGTCACGGGCTACGGCCATGAAGTGGGCGACGCGCTGGCGCGGCATCACGGCATCGACCACATCAGCTTCACGGGCAGCCCGGCGATCGGCACGGTGATCCAGAAAACGGCCGCGGAACGGCACTGCCCGGTCACGCTCGAGCTCGGCGGCAAGGGACCGCAGGTGGTCTTTGCCGACGCCGATGTGGACGCGGCGATTCCCGCCATCATCAACGCGATCGTGCAGAACTCCGGCCAGACGTGTTCGGCCGGATCGCGGCTGCTGATCGAGCAGTCGCTCTACGAGCCGCTGCTCGCGAAGCTCGGCGCGGCGTTCAACGCGCTGCGCGTGGGGCCGGCCGCGATGGACCTCGACCTCGGCCCGCTCATCCGCAAGACGCAGCAGGAGCGCGTGCAGGGGTTCCTCGCCGAAGCGGCGGCCGCGAAGATCGGCATCGTGGGGCAGGGCACGATCGTGAAGGAAGCGCCGGCGAGCGGCTTCTACCAGGCGCCGATGTTGCTTCGCGACGTGCCGCCGAATGCGCGCATCGCGCAGGAAGAAGTGTTCGGGCCGATTCTGAGCGCGATGCCGTTCCGCGACGAAGCGCACGCGGCCGAGCTGGCCAACTGCACGAACTTCGGCCTGGTCGCCGGCGTGTGGACCGCCGACGGCGGTCGCCAGTTCCGCATGGCGAAGGCGTTGCGGAGCGGTCAGGTGTTCATCAACAACTACGGCGCCGGGGGCGGCGTCGAGTTGCCGTTCGGTGGCGTGAAGGCGAGCGGCCACGGACGCGAGAAGGGCTTCGAGGCGCTCTACGGCTTCACGGTGCTCAAGACCGTGGCGATCAGGCACGGCTGATGTTCCGCAAACTCTTCATGCTCGTGTTCGCCGCGGCGCTTCTGGCCGGCGGCGTGTTCGTGTATCTGCTCATGCAGCCGCCGCCGGCAAGGCCGGCGGAGACCGTGAAGGCGCCCGCGCCGGCGAAGACCGAGGCGGCCGCGCCGGTTGTGGCACCGCCAGAGCCCGTCTCTGAGCCGAAGACCGACGCGCGCAAGCGCACGGCCGCGGCACCGAAGAAGACCGATGCGCCCGTCGCCGCAGAGAAGCCGGCCGAGGCAGCGCCGACGACGGGGACACTGAAGATCACGGCGGATGTGGCGGAGGCCAGCGTCTTCATCGACCGCAAGTTCATCGGCACCGCGCCGGTCACGGCCACCGACCTCGCGCCCGGATCACATCGCCTGAACGTGTCCGCGAAGGGTTACGACGCGGTGTCGGAAGACCTCGACGTGGCCATCGGCACGCGCGAGATCGCCGTGAAGCTGAAGGACGTGCGCCTGAACGCGACGCTGACGGTGAAGCACAAGCACGCGATGGGCTCGTGCGAAGGCACGCTGAAAGCGACACCGCAGGGCATCACCTTCGAGACGTCGAACAAAGACGATGCCTTCACGGTGGCGCTGACCGATCTCGACACGTTCGAGATCGACTACGCGGGCAAGAACCTGAAGATCAAGGTGAAGAAGGGCCGCACCTACAACTTCACGGACCCCGACGGCAACGCCGACAAGCTCTTTGTCTTCCACCGCGACGTCGACAAAGTCCGCCAACGCCTCATCGCCGGGTAAACCGGAGTAGACAAAACCGGGGTAAACGACTCCCGAGGTCGGTTACTTCGCGGGCGTCAACTTGAGGAGCGCCGCGCCGTGCGAGGGGACCTTCGCAGTGAGGCGCTCTTTGACGTTCTTGCCCGTGTCCGTGTGGGTGGGCAGATCCGTGTGCGCCCAGAGATCGCGCACCGCCATCGCCCGGCCGGGGGCGATGCCGATGTCTGACCAGCCGACCGAGATGTTGGCCTCGCGCTGATTGAGATTCAGCAGCGCCACGACCTTCGAGCCGTCAGCGAGCGGCTTCATCCAGATCTGCGTGCCGGAGCCGCGATCGAGCACCTTCGTGCCCTGCGCGCCCAGCGGATCCTGATCCACCGCGATCACTTCCTTGTTGAGCAGGATCGACTTCGTCTCCTCCGTCATCGTCCGCAGATCATTGCCGGTGATGAGCGGCGCGGCCATGAGCGCCCACATCGAGAAATGCGCGCGATATTCGTCGGCGGTCATGCCGCCGTTGCCGACTTCGAGCATGTCGGGGTCGTTCCAGTGTCCGGGCCCGGCCGCGGCGGCGTGGTCCGCATTCGCCGCGAGGATGTTGACCACACTCGTCCAGCGGTCGCTGATGTCGTTGGTCGTGCGCCAGAGCTGGCCGACCGCGCCCGCCCATTCCCACGGTCTATTCGAGCCCCACTCGCAGATGCTCAGCACGATCGGCCGGCCCGCCTTCTTCAGGGCGTCGCGGAAGTGGGTGTACTCGGTCTTCGCGTTGAGATCGTCCGCATTGCACCAGTCGACCTTGATGTAGTCGATCTGCCAGTCCGCATACGTCTTCGCGTCGATCTCCTGATGCTCGAAGGTGCCCGGCCGGCCCTCGCAGGTCTTGCGTCCGAGATCCGTGTAGAGGCCGAACTTGAGGCCCTTGCCGTGCACGTAGTCCGCGAGCGCGCGCATGCCCGACGGAAACCGCTGCGGATCCGCGACGATCACGCCCTTCTCGTCGCGCGACACCTGCCAGCAGTCGTCGATGACGACGTACTGGTAGCCGGCGTCCTTCATGCCGTTCGACGCCATCGCATCGGCGGTTTCCTTGATGAGCTGTTCGCTGACGTTGCAGGCGAACTTGTTCCACGTGTTGAAGCCCATCGGCGGTGTCGCCGCGAGGCGCGCGTCGGGCGTGACCGCCGGGCGCTGCGGCGCCGCACTGATCAACGTCGAAAGCCACACGCAGGTGCTGGTGAGGAACGCGAGCCGTCGCAAAGTCATGAACGTCCTCCGAAACGAACGCCGTCGAGGACGTGGAGTATACCCCCCCCGGCACCTGATAAGGTCAGAGCGTGCTCGCCTGGCTTGCGACCGCGTCCATTGTTGGATTCGTCGGCTCCCTGATCGGCATCCCCTGGATTCTGGTCCGGCTGCCCGCCGACTACTTCGACGTGCGGGTGCCGCGCCAATGGATGGACGGCCGGCATCCCTTTCTGCGACTGGCCGGACGGATCGTGAAGAACCTCGTCGGGGTCGTGTTGTTGCTCGCCGGGATCGCCATGCTGGTGCTGCCGGGGCAGGGCATCCTGACCATCCTCATCGGCGTGTCACTCATCGACTTCCCCGGGAAGCATCGGCTGGAGGCGCGGCTGATCAGCCAACCGCTGGTGCTCCAGACCATCAATCAGGTGCGGGCCAAGTTCGGCCGGCCGCCTTTAGTGGTAGCGCCCGACTGACCTTTTGGCACATGCTCTGCCTGAGTAAAACGCCCCAGCGACGCGATGGCTCCGGAGACTCCGCTTCACACAATTGATCGACAGCATTTCCCGGTGCAGCAGCAGCCGGTGAACGAGCGCGCGAGGCTCCACGCCACGGAAGATCGGCGTCTCATCGCCTTCCTGTCGTGCTTCGGCATCCTCGGGGCCATCTGGTTCGCGATCGTGTCGTTGACCAGCCGGTCGTTGCCGACGGTCAGCTGGTTTTCCGTCCTGCTGCTCCTCGGCGCGTCCGTGCTCGCGCTGTGGCTGGGTTGGCGCGGCGCCACGCGCGCGGCCGGCATTCTCCTCGTGTCTTCGCTCTGATCGGGGCCGGCGTGCCGCTGATCGTGGGTGGGTTTGCGGCGCCGACCGTGCCCGTGTTCACGATCGCTGTTGTCCTCGCCGCGGCGCTTCTGGGCCGGCGAGCGGCGGCGATCACGATGGGCGCGAGCACCGTGCTCGTGGCCATCGTGGCCCTCGCCGCGCCAGATGGCGTCGTGCCGGAGCTGGCGGTCGAACTGCAAAAAGGCCGGCGCGTGTCCGACATGGAGCTGTTTCTGCTCGGGTCGCTGATCGCGCTCTGGTGGAGCTGGCGCGCCGAACGGCAGGCCCGCGAACACGAGGCGCTCGAGGGCACGACGTCGATTCTCGAGACGCTCCGCGAAGCGGTCGCCTCGTCGCGCGCCGGCATCGCGATCGTCGATCCGGGCGGCATGGTGGTCTTCGCGAACCGCGCGCTGCTTGACATGTTCGGACTCGCCTCGACCTCGCAGGCCGTCGGGCACAGCGCGTTCGAGTTCTGGGCCGACACCGAGGCCGCGCGCGTCGCGCTCGGCGATCTCGCCGTCGGCCGCGCCTCGGTGCGCACGCTCCGCGGCAAGCGCGCCGACGGCTCGGAGTTCGACGTGGAGATCTCCGGCTCGCGCGTCGTCGGTGACGACGGCGAAGTGGACGGGTATATCGGGTCGTTCATCGACGTGAGCGAACGGAGCCTGGCGGAGAGCCGCTTGCTCGTGGAGCGGGAGCGTACGCGCGCGATCGTCGAGAGCGTGCTCGACATCGTCGTGATTCTCGACAACCGCGGCACGATCATCTTTGAAAATGCGGCGGTCGAGCGCGTGCTCGGCTTCCGGCCGGGCGAGCGTGTCGGGCACTCGATCCTCGAATACGTCCATCCGGAGGATGCGGCGCGCGCCGGTGGCGCGATGGCGGGGCTGCTCACAGATCCGGAGACGCTGGCGCGCACGACCGCGCGCTTCCGTCACAAGGACGGCAGCTGGCGGTGGCTCGACACGTTCGGGCGCAACCTGATGCACGTGCCGGCGATCGGCGGCATTCTCGGTGTTGGCCGCGACGTCACCGAGCAGCGCGAACTGCAAGCGCGGCTCGAAGCCGGCGAACGGCTCGAAACCGTCGGGCGCCTGGCCGGCGGTATCGCGCACGACTTCAACAACTTGCTCACGGCGATCCTCGGCAACGCCGAGCTGGCGCAGCAACAGGCCGGCGGGGATCCGACGCTGGCGCGGTATCTCGCCGGTGGTGCCGTCGGGCGGCACGTTCGCGATTCACGGCGAACTCGTGGCCCTCGGGCCGGTGGATCCGTCGTTCATCGGCAAGATTCAGACCGGGCCGGCCGTGCGTCTCGTCGTGCGCGACACCGGCGAAGGCATGCCGCCGGACGTGGTCGAGCGCGTGTTCGAGCCGTTCTTCACGACGAAGGCGCTCGGCCGCGGCACCGGTCTCGGCCTCTCAATGGTCTACGGCAGCATCGTGCAGGCCGGCGGAGCGGTGCGCGTCACGAGCGCGGTCGGCGCGGGCACCACGTTCGAGATTCTCTTGCCGCGTGCGACGGGACATATCGTGTCGCGGCCGCTGCGTGACATCACGCCGGCGGCGCCCGTGGCCGCCTGCGTGCTCGTGGCCGAAGACGATGCGGGCGTGCGCGAATTCCTCGTGGAAGTGTTGCGCGGCCTCGGGTGTCAGGTCTTGCAGGCCGAAGACGGCGAGGCGGGCATGCGCGTGGTCGATGCCCACGCACGCGACATCGACGTGCTCGTGACCGACATCGTCATGCCCAACAAGAACGGCATCGAGCTCGCGCGGCACTTCGTGCAGAAGCGCCCGGGTGGCCGAGTGTTGTTGGTCACGGGCTATTCCGCGGATCCCACGGTGGAGCAGCAGGCCGACGAAATCGGCGCTTCGATGCTCCTGAAACCCTTCAGCGTGGAACAACTGAAGGCGTACGTGCGCGGATTGGCGTCGCGGTAACTACTGCCACAACGCGTCAGCGGTTCAAATCTTGAAGAGATCGTCGAAGGCCTTGCGGGCCGCGGCCGACGGGCCGCTCGGACGGCTGCCGCCATCGCGCCGATCGCGATCCATGGCCGGCGCCGGTGCGGAGTGCGTTTCCTTCTCGACCTTCATGCGCGGCGAGAAGAACGTGCAGGTGTTGGCGCCGTCTTTCGGACTCACGCGCGTGGGGATCTTCTGCAGGCATTCGAAAACGGCCGACGAGTCGAACGACGCGCACTGGATGCAGGAACGGAGCGCCGTGCCGCACTTCTCGCACATGCTGAGCGAGCCGATCTCCGGTTTCTCTTCGCGACCGCATCGGGCGCAGCGGAACGTTTCCTTGAAGCCCATCATGTTGGGCGTGCGCGGATCGCGCGGGATGCGGGGATCGAACTTCTCGTGCGGCTTGCGCTGGAACTCCGGACGCGGACCGCGCGATTCGCGCCCGCGGTCGTCGTCCTGATAGCCGCGCTGCTTGTATTTGCGGTCACTCATGGGCGGACCCGTACTTCCACCTTCCGACTTCTCAGTTCAACTTGCTACTTTCCACGTGTGTGCTTTCCACTTGCCCGTGTTTGTCTACGCAAATGGTGGGCCCGCCAGGATTCGAACCTGGAACCAACCGGTTATGAGCCGGCCGCACTAACCGTTGTGCTACAGGCCCGAAGGGGCTGCGAAGACTATAACAGGGGCGCATACAATTCGCCCCATGTCCGCATCCAGCCGTCGTCGCTTCCTCGCTCGTGTTCCGGCTGCCGTGGCCGCCGGCGTTCTGGCGCCCACCCTCACCACCGAAGTGGCGGCTCAGGGCGCGCCCCCGCAGGCATCGACGGGCGGGCTGACGGCCGACACCCTCGGCGCGGCGCAGCAGGTGGTGAACGTCGCGTTGCCGTCGGCCGAACGCCAGCAGGCGCTGCCGCTCGTGCAGGGGAACCAGACGAACATCGACGCCATCCGCAAGGTCGCGCTCGGGCCCGAGGTGGAGCCGGCGTTCACGTTCCACCCCGTGCACAGCCTGAAGGCGCGCCCCGCCGCACCAAAGGCGGTGCCGGCCGCGCGCGTGGCGCCCAGCCCGAAGCCCGCGCGGATCGAGGATGTGGCGTTCGAGTCGGTGGCGCAGCTGGGCGCGCGGTTGCGCGCGAAGCAGTTCACGTCGGTGGCGCTCACGAAGATGTATCTCGATCGGTTGAAGCGCGCGAACGAAACGCTCTACTGCGTGGTCACTTTCACGGAAGAGCTCGCGCTCGCGCAGGCGGCGCAGGCCGATGCGGAGTTGCGCGCGGGCAAGGATCGCGGGCCGCTGCACGGCATTCCGTACGGCATCAAGGACCTCTTCGCCGTGAAGGGCGTGCGCACCACGTGGGGCGCGCAGCCCTATGCCACGCAGGTCTTCGACTACGACGCGACGGCGGTGGTGCGCCTGCGCGAGGCCGGCGCCGTGCTCCTGGCGAAGTTGACGACGGGCGAACTCGCGGTGGGGGATCTGTGGTTTGGCGGGCGCACGCGCAATCCCTGGAAGCCCGACACGGGCTCGAGCGGATCGTCGGCCGGACCCGCGTCGGCGGCGTCGGCGGGCCTCGTCGGCTTCGCGGTCGGCACGGAGACCGGCGGCTCGATCATCTCGCCGGCATCGACGTGCGGTGTGGCCGGCCTGCGGCCGACCTACGGGCGCAGCAGCCGGCACGGCGGCATGACGCTGCGCTGGACGCTCGACAAAGTCGGCGCGCTCGCACGCACCGTGGCCGACACCGCGCTCGTGCTCTCGGCGCTGCACGGGCCCGATGGCCACGACACGACGGTGGTGGATCTCCCGTTCCGCTGGGACGGCGTCGCGTCGGTGAAGGGCCTGACGATCGGCATCATCGAGCGCGAGTTCACGAACGCGCGCGGCGCGCAGAAGCAGATTTATGCCGACGCGCTCGACGTGCTCCGCCGCGCGGGCGCCACGCTTGTGCCCGTGACGCTGCCGGACCTGCCCTCATCGGCGCTGTATGCGCTGCTCAATGCGGAGGCGGGCGCGATGTTCGATGAACTCGTGCGCGGGGGCGGCATCAACGACATGGCGGACAAGGGCACGAACGGCCGCGCGAATCAGCTGCGCGCCTCGCGCTTCATCTCGGCCGTGGACTACATCCGCGCCCAGCGGGTGCGCACGCTGCTGCTGCAGCAGATGAACGCGCTCTTCGACGGCGCGGGCACGGCGCCGGCCATCCACTCGTTCCTTGCGCCCGCGTCGAGCGCGACGGTGACCACGTGCAACCTCACAGGTCATCCGGCGATCACGGTGCCGTGCGGCTTGGCCGATGGTCTGCCCGTCGGACTCATGGTCACCGGTCCGCTGTATCAGGAAGATCGCATTCTCCGCGTGGCGGCCGCGTTCGAAGCCGCCACGCCGTGGAAGACGAAGCACCCGGCGGTGTAGGCGAACTTACTGCCGTCCGCCGAGCTTGCGCCCGGTTTCGATGGCCGCCATGGCGGGCTCGTCGCGCCGCTGCATGATGAAGACCGACCAGCCTTCCTTCATGCGCTGCTCGATCTCGGCCGGGTTGTTGGTGGGGAAGCCGCAGGGGACCTTGAATTCCTTGCAGGCTGCGAGGATCTTCGCCGCTGCGGCTTCGCGCGCGGGCTGGTCGCCGCGGAAGACCTGACCGAGCGTGCCGTAGCCGGCGAAGATCTGCGCCACGCCTGGCTCGGCGGCGATCTCGCGCACGTGCTCGAGCCCCGCCACGCTCTCCACGATCATCGTCGCCATCAACTCGCCGTTCTTGTTGAGCGGCCACACGTCGGCCTTCTTCTTGTACTCCTCGACCGAGAGGCCCCAGTATTTCGCCGCGTGTTCCAGGCCCGTCTCCGGGCGCGTGCCGCCGGCTGAGACGAAGCGCATCGCCTTGATCACGTCGCGCACTTCCTGCGCAGACTCGACGCCTTCAGCCGACACGCTCACGTGGCCGGCGTTGAGCTGGCGAATCATCGCGTCGTTCGAGGCGGTGGGGTTCGCATGCCAGATCCCGATCTTCGCCGAGAACGGATGCGTGCGCACCGAGCCGCCGGCCTTCAGGATCTCGTCGAGGTAGTTGAGGAACGTGTCGGACGTGCCCGATGTGAAGAGGTAGTCGGCGCGCGTGTAGCCGACTGTCTCTTTCGCCACGTCGGCGAGCACGATCGGCGGCTGCGCTGGTGGCGGTGTGGCCGGCGCCGCGGCGTCACCACCCGCGCGGCCACGGCCCGCACCGCGCGCCATGATCGCCGGATGGGCGATGCCGAAGATCGGCTGCCCCTTCTCTTGCACCGTGATGACCGGATTCAGATGGCCCGCCGGCTGTGCAGCAGCGAGCGCGGAGCTGACGAGCGTCGAAAAGACGAGCGCGGAGCCAACGAGTGCCGACAGGACCAGAGAGGATGTGAGCAGGCGTCGAGTCATGGGCATCTCGCTACTTCTTGTTGAAGAGTTCTTCGATCCGGTCGGCGATGTCGGTCCAGTGCGCCTTCATCGTCGGGTTGGTGGCGGTGGCCACAGACGCTTTCGCCTGTGCCTGAATCGCACGGAGCTGCGCGCGCGCGAGCGCGGGCAGATCGCTCTGCGCGAGGTTCACCGGCGCGAGGAACGGCGCGGGCGGCGTCGCGGCCGCAGCGGCGGGGACGGCCGCTGCGCCACCGGCGGGCGCCGGCGGGCTCACGATCTGGCCGAGGCGCGTCACATAGGCGCGCTGCAGCGCACGCCGGTTCGCGTCGGGTGCGGCGGCCTGCGGCGTGTTCCAGATGTCGCGCTTCACGTCGTTCAGGTACTCCGCGAGCGGATACGCCCGCGTCGGATCAAACTTCTCGATGAGTTCGAGCCGCCCGAGCTTGGCGTTGCTCAGCACGCTGTTGAGCACCGCCACCTGACGTGCCGGCAAACCGCTCGGCCCGATCAGCGCGGAGATCTCCTTCGGCTGCAGCCAGTCGGGCGTCACGAAGACGTTGTCGTTGAGGAACTTCAACGCCTCCTGCTGCTTGGCCTTCGGCACCACCGTGAATACCGCGCCGGCCTGATCAGCGGTCTTCAGGTCCACGTTCACGCCGGCGATCACGCCGATCACGTGGCCCATGTAGGTCTGCCACTGGCTCAGCCCCTCGGTGTAGAGCTCTTCGAGATCCGCGTAGTCGTCGCCCTTCTTCGTCGTCCAGGCGATGAGGTTCGGGATCATGCGCTTGTAGTTCGCGATCGCGTACGTCGACGCCTTCACCGCGTCGTCGCCCATGTCTTCCGTTTGCGAGCGCGGGTCGAGCGAGCCGAATTCGGCCGGCACATACCGATAGGGGAAGGGGCCGGTCTGGTTCGTGAGCCAGTTGTTGAGCGTGCTCTTCTCGTCGGCCTTCGCGTCGGCGGTCTTCGCCGGGATCACGCGGTAGCCCCAGTTGATTGCGAAGTCGTCGAACGGGCCGAGGCGGCGGATGAAGTCTTTCGGCTGGAGGCCGTCGCCGGGCTGCGCCACGTAGTTCTGGCGCGCGTAGTCCATGATCGTCGCGCTCACGCCGTACTGGCTCGTGAACTTCGGATCGCGCAGCTTCTCGACCGGGAACGAGCTCGACGCCACCATGTTGTGCTGCAGGCCGAGTGCGTGGCCGATCTCGTGCGTGATCACCTGGCGCATCGTCTCGCCCATGAGGTCTTCCGGGATGTCGAGCGTGCGCGCGGCCGGGTTGGCAGCGCCGGTTTCGAGCAGCAGCCGGTTGCGGTAGCTGCGCATGTGGTTGTGGTACCACGTGATCTCGCTGTTGATGATCTCACCCGTGCGCGGATCCGACGTGTGCGGGCCCACGGCGTTACGGACGAGGCTGGCCGCCCAGCGCACCATCGACACGCGCGCATCATCCGGATCCCAGTCGGTGTCTTCGCTCTTCGACGGCGGATCCTTCGCGAGGATCGCGTTCTTGAAGCCGGCCTTCTCGAAGACTTTCTGCCACTGCTCGACGCCTTCCTTCACATAGCGCTTCCACTTCGTCGGCGTGGCCGGGTCGATGTAGTACACGATCGGCTTGATCGGCTCGACGACTTCGCCGCGCGCGTAGGCGGCCGGGTCTTTCGGCTCGAGACGCCACCGCGTGATGAAGGTCTCGGTGGCGGCCTTCTGTTCGTCGAGGCCGTAGTTCACGCGGTCCACGGTGAAGTAGCCCACGCGCGGGTCGAAGTGGCGCGGGCGCATCGGCTCCTTCGGCAGCAGCACGAGCGACTCACGCATTTCGAGGCTCACCGTGCCGCCGGAGCGATCGCCCGGCGCTTCGGTGGCGGCGAACGTCTGCACGTGCCGCACTTCGACGTTGATGGGGAAGCTGCGCACCTCGCTGATGAAGCTGCGCGCGGTGTCGAAGCGCTGCACGCCGTAGGTGCGGCGCGTGGCGGTCGACAGACCCGAGAGCGCGGGTGTGTCGCCGGCGAAGAAGTCGGTGACGTCTACAACAGACGTGGTGTTGTTCGCGCCGAACGCCGCGACGGGGAACGACGCGAGGATCGGCGCGAAGTTGTTCTGCGCCACGCTCTTCGCGATCGGCGTGGTGTCGTCCGCATACGAATCCACCGAGATGCTCTTCAAGAGGATCGCGTTGTCGCGCTTTTCCCACCGCACCATGCGCTCATTCACTGAGCTGCCCGCGCTCTGGAAACCGCCGCTTCCGGCCGGCACGCCCGAGATGCGGCTCACGAGCAGGAAGTCGCGGCCGAGCATCTGGTTGTCGATCTCGAAGAAGTAGCGGTCGCCGACCTTGTGCACGGCGAACACGCCGCGCTCTGACTTCGCGGCGGACGTGATCACCTGGTCGTAGGGCCGCGGTCCGCGAGTGGCGGCCGCGTTCCCGCCCGCTTGACCCGCGGCGGGTGCCTGGCCGCCTCCGGCCGGCGGCGTGGGCGTTTGAGCAAAGACCGGGGCAATCGACAGGGCAGCAAGCAGCAACACAGAGGCTCGGCGCATGCCGAGGATTCTATGGGAATCCGTCAGCGAATCGCGGCTGTCCGGATCGGGGCGGTGCTTGACCGCAGGCTGATATAAGTGCACGATAAGTGCATGGCCGTCAAGACCATCACCATCGACATGGACGCCTACACCCTTCTCTCGAAGCAAAAGGGCGCGGGGGAGTCGTTCTCGGATGTGATCAAGGCGCACTTCACGCCGATGCCCACGGCCGGTCGGTTCAAGAAGCTCCTGCGATCGCGGAAGCCCCTCGATGTCGAGACGCTGGATCGGATCGACGAGATTGTTGACTCGCGGAAGAAGGAGCCGGCGAGGTACAAGCCGCTGTGATTCACGTCGACACGACGCTCTTGGTGGATTTGGAGCGCGAACTCGCGCGGGAACGCCCTGGCGACGCCTTTGAGTTCCTGGAATCGCTCGACGATCGCGAAGTGCTCGCCGTGTCGGCGCATGTGCTCTGCGAGCTACGCACCGGCGCGGAGTTGAGCCGCAAGGCGCTCGCGCGGCAGGAGCAGATCGATCAGCTGGTGGAGGGCCTGCTCGTCGTGTATCCCGACGACCGTTTCCCGATGCAATTCGCGCGCGTGGCGGCGGCCATGCAGCGATCGGGGCATGTGATTGGCAAGATGGATCTTCTCATCGCCACCGCGGCGTTGCTCGATGACGCCCCGCTCGTCACGCGCAACGTCAAGGACTTCTCCCGCGTGCCCGGGCTGCGGGTCTTGAAATACTGAGCGTCAGCTCGTCTTGGTGACGACCGCTTCGTAGCCGACGACGTCGCCTTTGTCGTTGATGGCCGCGGTGAGCCGGTCGGTGACCATCTGAAATGCGCCCGTTTCGCTGTGCCGTACGCGGTAGTGCCGCGTCACCGCCTCGCCACTCAAGATCAGCTGCGTCGTCGTCTGCACGAAGTCCTGCCGATCGTCGGGATGGATCGCGTCCATCCACAGCGCCGGCGACGCGACGATGGCGGCGGCCTCGATGCCGACGAGCGCCGCGCACGCCTCGCTCACGAACGCGAGCGAGCCGACCGGCGGCTCGCCGACGAAATCCACACGGTAGGCGATGTCGGTGGGCGTCATGACTGCGGACCTCGGAACATGTCTTTGATGATACGACGCGGCGCGTGACCAGTACGGTCACAACGCTCCGGCATCATCGCCTCCATGAAGGTCATCTTCGAGAGCAAGCTGTGGGTGGTCATCGGCGACGACGGAGAAGGTCTGGAACTCGAGAGCCTCGGCGATCCACTTGAGCGCATCTATGCGCCGTATTCGGCGGAGAGCCTCATTGTGGATCCGACGGATGGGGAGGTGGATGCGGTATCCTCTCCGGCGGATTCCCCTGAATGAGTGCCTGGTCTCTGTTCGAGGTCGAAGCCGTCGTCGCGGATTACTTCGCGATGCTCGACCTTGAATTGGCGGGAGCTGGGTTCAACAAGGCGGATCGCAACCGGCGGCTGCGAAAGCTACTCGACAGCCGTTCAGCGGGTTCGGTTGAGTTCAAGCACCAGAACATCAGCGCCATTCTGGTCAACCATGCCTTGCCCTACATCGCGGGCTACAAGCCACGGCAGAACTATCAAGCACTCCTGGAGCGGGTCGTTCTGACGCACATCGAGAGCGATCGAGATTGGGCAAGACGTGCCTTGCGCAGCCGAGCCTTCTCTTCGACTGATGTCCCTGAGACGGACTTCGATCGTTTGTCCGCGCTTGAAGAAGCGCCTCCTGAACGCAGGCCGAGCAAGGTTCGCATCCAGCCCCGACCGGTGCAGATCGATTTCGTCGAGCGAGACGCGCGTAACGCCCAACTGGGCCGTCGAGGAGAGGAGTGGGTGATGGAGTTCGAACAGCGACGACTTCATGACATCGCCCGCCGTCCGGACCTCTCGAGGCTGATCCGCCACGTCTCCGCTGACGAAGGCGATGGACTGGGCTACGACATCCAGTCTTTTGATGTGGCGGGCAATCCGATTCTTATTGAGGTGAAGACAACCGGCCTCGGGAAGAGCTTCCCGTTCTACGTGTCCAGGAATGAGCTGCAGTGCTCGAAGCGAGAGGCCTCGCGCTATCAGCTCTACCGCGTGTTTGAGTTCAGCAAGGATCCACGGCTCTTCAAGCTGAAGGGCGACCTCGAGGCAGCCTGCAACCTGCAGCCGGTCAACTACAGAGCGGTCTGGTAGGTCGCCGCTCCCGCTCGCCCTTCCTCTGCTGCCGACTTGCGAGCGCCCCGATCTCGAGTGCAGGAAATCTCTCCGGAAAGAGTGAGCATTTCGAGCGTGACTTCCGTAAGGCCACCGAAGCCAGGCCGGTTAGGAAGTCATGCGATGAGCGCCCCTTGCGAAGCCAAGGGCGAACGAAATGCGAGCGTATGGAGGAGAGATTTCGAGGGGCGTCGAGCTGGAGGTAGCAGAGGAAGGGCGAACGGGAGCGCAGTCAGCGCGGTCGACGCCCATCCCGCGCGAAGTGGGCGAGGATTGGCCATGCCGCGAACAGGATCAGCGCGATTCCGATCCGCCAGTTCATCGGCGAAAGGATAGCGCCCAAGGCGAGAAACAAAAAGGGCCGGCGATGTTCGCCGGCCCCTGTGTCGTTGCCCCGATTTCCCGATTTCGCGATTTCCCGATATCGCGATTCGCGATGCCCAGATTTCGCAATACCCAGATTTCGCGCTGTCTCTTACCGTCCTTCAAGGAACGGCTTGAGGCGCCGCGAGCGGCTCGGGTGGCGCAGCTTGCGCAGCGCCTTGGCTTCGATCTGGCGGATGCGCTCGCGGGTGACGGCGAAGCTCTGGCCGACCTCTTCGAGCGTGTGCTCGCTGCCTTCGCCGACGCCGAAGCGCATTTTGATGACGCGCTCTTCACGCGGCGTGAGCGTGCGGAGCACCTGGTCCGTCTGCTCCTTGAGGTTGAGGTTGATGACCGCATCCGACGGCGACACGATGTTCGTGTCGGGGATGAAGTCCCCCAGATGTGAATCTTCCTCCTCGCCGATCGGTGTCTCGAGCGAGATCGGTTCCTGCGCGATCTTGAGCACCTTGCGTACCTTGGACACCGGGATGTCCATACGCTGCGCGATCTCTTCCGAGGTGGGCTCGCGGCCGAGCTCCTGCACGAGCGCGCGGCTCGTGCGGATCAGCTTGTTGATCGTCTCGATCATGTGCACCGGGATGCGGATCGTGCGCGCCTGATCGGCGATCGCGCGCGTGATGGCCTGACGGATCCACCACGTGGCGTAGGTCGAGAACTTGTAGCCGCGGCGGTACTCGAACTTGTCGACGGCCTTCATGAGGCCGATGTTGCCTTCCTGGATCAGATCCAGGAACTGCAGGCCGCGGTTCGTGTACTTCTTCGCGATCGACACGACGAGACGGAGGTTGGCTTCCACCAGCTCCTTCTTCGCCTGCTCGGCGCGCGCCTCACCCTCGAGGATGTAGTGCAGCGTCTTGACCAGCTGCTCGGGCGTGCGGTCCTGCTTCTTCGCGAGGTCGACCATCTCCTTGCGGATGTCGACCTTCTGCTTCATGAGGATCTTCTTCTCTTCCTCACGCAGCTTCTTGCCTTTCGTGCCCTTGGGCGGGTCGAGCTTCTGGTTGATCTGGCGGATGTCCTTCTGCTTCCACTGGATCTCGTCCACCGCCGACTTGAGGTCGTCGATCAGCTTGCGCTTGATCGTCTCGGTGAACTCGATGCTGCGGATCGACTGCGACGTGGCGACCTTGGCGCGGCCGATCTTCCAGCGCGCCTTGCGGTACTTCTTCTTGTCGGTCTTCGGCACGTCGCCGAACTTCTCTTCGAGCTTGAGCGCCTCTTCCTGCGCCACGCGCACCGCGTCGATCTGGTGGAGCAGCTTGCGCTGCCGCGCCATGATCTTCTCGTCGGTGATCTCTTCTTCGTTGAAGACGACGAGTTCGCGGACCGTGCGTTCGCCGCGCTTGAGCTCTTCGCCGAATTCCACGACGCGCTTGATGACGCTCGGCATGCGCGAGATCGACTTGATCACCGCGAGCTTGCCGCGCTCGATGCGCTTCGCGATGGCCACTTCGCCTTCGCGCGTGAGGAGGGGCACCGTGCCCATCTCGCGCAGATACATGCGGACGGGGTCGTTGGTCTTGTCGAGCGCGCCCGGCGTGAGGTCGAGCTCCGGCTCTTCCGCGCCTTCACTGCGGCGGTCGATCAGCTTCTCTTCGCGGTAGGTCTGCTCGGAATCGACAACTTCGATGCCGGCACTGCTGAAGGTACTGAAGAGGTCGTCGAGCTCCTCCGAACTCGTCACCGCGGCGGGGAGGAGTTCGTTGATCTCGTCGTAAAGAAGGTAGCCCTTTTCCTTGCCGAGGGCGATGAGCTGGCGAATCTCGTCGTACTTCTCTTCAATCGACATGTGGACCTTTCATTATAACCGTACGGCCCGCCGCACTTTGCCATCACCAACGCGCGGTCGATTCGCGCCGTTGGGGACCACAGCGCGCTACATCCCGTCCAGAAGGCGCGAAATCTCGGTTTTCCGGGCATACAGGCCGGCCAAACGGCCCGAATCCCCCCCGGAACGGTCGATTTCGGCCTGAATTTCAGCCCGTTCACGCTCCAACCGCAACTTTCGGAGCGCGTGCACACAGTCCGACGAGGGGGCCGGGGAGGCCTCATTGGCCGCCGCCCGCTCGAACAACCGGCGCTCTCCCTCACTAAGACGCTCCCGGAGGAGCTCAGGTAAAACGTCGGGTGGCATCTCGGCCAGGCCCGACGCGACATGGAAGATCGGCGCCGTGACCAATCCCTCCAGATCCGCCGGCTCGAGTTGAGCCAGTGCGGCTAAAGCTTCGACCGGCCGGTGGGCCAGGGCCCACAGGAGCCCGACCTCGGCCGTGCGGATCCGCACGGTGGAGGGCACGGCCACGGCCGGCGCCTCGGTTTTCTTGGCCGCCGCCGCTTTACGGATCTCGTCCCGGATGACCCCTTCAGTGATACGGGCCTTGTGCGCCAATCGATCCGCGAACTGATCGCGTGCGGCCGCATCCGGAATCGTGGCCGCCACCACGAGCATGTCGTTCAGAAACGCCCGCCGGTTCGCGTCCTTCGTGAGGTCGTACTTGGCCGCCGCCCGGTCGAGCAGGAACTCGAGATACGGCCGCGAGCTCTTGAGCTGGCCGACATACGCCGCGCCGCCGTTGCGCCGGATGAACACGTCCGGGTCGCCGCCCTCCGGCAAGAGGGCCACATTCACTTGGAACCCTTCCGTGACCAGAAGTTCCGACGATTTCGCCGCCGCGCCCTGGCCGGCCGCATCCGGATCGAAGCTGAGGATGATCTTCTGCGCAAACCGCTTGAGCGTGCGGCACTGGGCGGGCGTCAGTGCCGTGCCGCACGAGGCGACGACGTTCTGCACGCCGCTCTGCCACACCTGCGCGAAGTCGAAGTACCCCTCGACGAGCACCACGTAGTTGCGCGTACGGATCGCCTGCTTCGTCTTGTCGAGGCCGTAGAGCGTGCGGCCCTTGGTGTAGATCGGCGTCTCGGGGCTGTTCAGGTACTTCGGCACCTGACCTTCTTCGAGCGCGCGCCCGCCAAACGCCACGATCGCGCCGTTGTCGCGCGCGATCGGAATCATCAGCCGGTTGCGGAAGCGATCGACGATGCGCCCGCCGTCACGTTCCATGACGAGACCGGAGCGGATCTGGAGCGCGAGCGGCACCTTCTGGCTCGCGAACAGCCCATGCAGCGTCTCGCGCCCAGCCGCCGGCGCAAAGCCGTACCCGAAGGTGTCGATCGTGGCGGGCGAGAGCTGCCGCTGCTCGAGCTCGCGACGCGCGCGCGCGCCGGCCGGCGAGGCCAGCTGCGCCTTGAAGAACTCGAGGGCCGTCTCGTGCAACTTGATGAGCGACTCGCGCTCGGCCGCCGCCACGCGATCTTCCGTGCCGCCTTCGCCTTCGGGCACCGCCATGCCGATCTTGTTCGCCAGCATGCGCACGGCTTCAGGGAACGCAACCTTCTGCGTCATCTCGACGAACTTCACAACGTCGCCGCCCGCGCCGCAGCCAAAGCACTTGAAGAAGCCCTTGTCCTTGTTGACGTTGAACGACGGCGTCTTCTCTTGATGGAACGGGCACAGGCCCTTGTAGGTCGCGCCGGCCTTCTTGAGCGGCGTGACCTCGCCGATGATCGTGACGATATCGGTCTGGGCCTTGAGGTCGTCAATGAACGACGGCGGAAACAGCGCCACGCGACTAGTCTCTCAGCGTGACGACGGTCGCGCCGGCGCCGCCCTGGCTGTCGGGCGCGGGCCCCATGTCGGCCACAAGCGGATGCCTCTTGAAGAACTCGCGCACCGCCTCGCGCAGTTTCCCCGTGCCGTGCCCATGCACGATCCGCAACATCCGCGCATCTTTCATCAGCGCATCGTCTACAAACTTCTCGAGGTTGTCCATCGCCTGATCGACGGTCTGCCCGATCAGCATGAGCTCCATGGACACGACACCCAACGCCGCGGACCCGGACCCGGACGTGGACTTGGACCCGGACGTGGACGTGGACGTGGACCTGGCCCCCGGGACGACGGCGGACCCGGGACCCGGAACCCGGGACCCGGAACGTCCCAGCCGTATTTCCTTGAGGCTGACACGCATCCGTTTCCCGCGAATTTCGACATCGACGTGCTTGCCGCTGCCGCCGCGGATGATGCCTTCCGCGCCGAATGACGTGACGAACACGCGCGTGCCGTGGTCGGGGATCTCGGTTGGCGCGGCGTCGAGTGGTTCGGGCGGCGCGCTGCCTTCGATGGCCGAGCCGATGACCTCGAGCGAGTGGCGCGCTTCCGCGCGCAACTCGCCGATCTCGCCCGTGCTGAGGCTGGCGCCGCTCTTGAGGCGCGCCTCGGCCTGCCCCGCGACGAGCCGGGCTTTCGACTTCAGCTCGTCGACGACCTTGTCGACCTCGGCGCGTGCCTCGCGCAGCTTCTCGTTCAGCTTGTCGTCCATGCGGCGCTTCAGCACCGCCTCGCGTTCCGCGAGGCGGGCTTCACGCTGCTGGAGCGCGGTGCGCTCGCTCGCGAGCGCATCGCGCTCGGTCTGGGTCCGGCGCTTCTCCTCGTCGAGGACGGCGAGCTCTTTGTCCACACGTTCGAGGTGGGCCGCGAGTTGCGACTCGCGGCCCGACCGGCGGGCACGCGCATCGGCGATCACCGCGGCCGGCATGCCGAGGCGCTCGGCGATTTCGAGTGCGAGGCTCCGGCCCGGCGCGCCGTACACGAGCCGGTAGGTCGGCGCATAGGTCGCCGCGATGAAGCCGAACGCCGCGGCGGCGACGCCGGGCGTCGTCGCCGCCCACGACTTCAGCGCATCGTCGTGGGTGGTGGCGACGATGGTGGCGCCGCGGCGGAGGAAGTGATCGATTACGGCGGTGCCGAGCGCGCCGCCTTCCACCGGGTCGGTGCCGCTGCCGACTTCGTCGAGCAGCATGAGCGCGGGCAGTTCGAGCGCGCGCTCCATTTCCACGATGTGGGCGATGCGCGCGGAGAAGGTGCTGAGGCTCGCGCTGATCGACTGGTCGTCGCCGATGTCGGCGAACACCGACTTGAACGGCGTGAACTTGCTGCCGCGTTCGACGGGAATGAGCAGGCCGGCCTGGGCCATCACCGCGAGGAGGCCGAAGGCCTTCAGGGCGACGGTCTTGCCGCCGGTGTTGGGCCCCGAGATCACGAGCGCCTTGTGCGGCGGCGAGATCAGCAGGTCTGAGGCGATGGCGACCCCCAAGGTCCGCCCCTGGATCGACGTGATCAGCAGGGGATGCCGGGCGCCGAGCCATTCGAGCCGGCCGTCGGTCGTGATCTCCGGCGCCACGCCGTCGAGTTGGCGCGCGAGTTCGGTCTTCGCGAAGAGTTCGTCGAGCGCCGCGGCCACATCGAGGAGCGCTTCGAGGTCATCGCCGCGCATGCGGAAGCCGTCCGTGAGCGCGAGGAGGATGCGGTGCACCTCCGCCTTCTCGCGCTCGGCGAGCGTCACGGTTTCGTTGTTCAATTCGACCGTGGCGAGCGGCTCGAGGTAGAGGCTCGCGCCGGACGTCGAGCTGCCATGGACGATGCCCGGGATCGACTCGCGGTGTTCGGCGCGCACGACCAGCACGTAGCGGCCGTTGCGATCGGTGACGATCTGGTCTTGCAGGTATTTCGCGGTGTCGCGGCCTTTCGACAGGCCTTCCAGCGTGCTGCGCAGCTTTGCGCGCTGACGGCGCAACCGATCGCGGATGTCGCGGAGCGCCGGGCTGGCGTGGTCGCTCACTTCGCCCGACGCATCGATCGCGCGCCGAACCGCCTGCACTTCTTCCTCAAAGCTCCGGGCCGGCTGCACCACACCCCGCAGCGCCGGGTAGGCTGATCCGACCTCGGGAGTCGTCTCCCCCCCATTGTGACTACTGGAGTTGACGCCGGCGGCGCGGCGGATGCTCGACACCACGCCGTCGACCGAGTCGACGAAGCGCGCGAGGCCGAGCAACTGCTGTGGATCGAGCACCTGGCCGTCGACGCCGACAAGCGCGAGGATGTCGCGGAGGTCTTCCGGCGCCCAGAGGCCGAGCGAGTGTCCGGCGGTGGAGTACTGCACCGCCTCGGTGGCGAGCGTGAGCCGCGCGCGGATGTCCTCGACGTCGGTCGAGGGCTCGAGCGCGAGCGCGCGCGCTTCGCCGAGCGGCGTGAGGGCGTGCGACGCGAGGATCTCGCGAATGCGATCGAATTCGAGCGCGGTGAGTGTGGACGCTTGCATGGGACGGGCCCGGGATCGGGAGGGCGAAGGGAAATTATCGCACGTGGCGACGCCGCCGGCGGGCAGGACCTACTCGAAACTCGGTATGGGTGGCCCGGGCCGAGGCGCGGTAGGCTAACCCTGCGATGCAGAAAGTCGTAGCCTCAGCAGACGCGGCCGTCGCAGACATTCCGGACGGCGCCGTCATTCTCATGGGCGGGTTTGGCCTCTGCGGCATTCCCGAGAACCTCATCCAGGCGCTCTACCGCAAGGGCACGCGCGGCCTCACGCTCGTCAGCAACAACGCGGGCGTTGACGACTTCGGCGCGGGCATCCTGCTCGGCTCGCGGCAGATCCGCAAGGTGATCGGCACCTACGTCGGCGAGAACAAGGAGTTCGAGCGCCAGTTCCTCAGCGGAGAACTCGAGGTCGAGCTCGTGCCGCAGGGCACATTCGCCGAGCGCATTCGCGCGGGCGGCGCGGGGATCGCCGGGTTCTTCACGCGCACGGGCTACGGCACGATCGCGGCCGACGGCAAGGAAACGCGCATCATCAACGGCCACGGCTACGTGCTCGAGACGCCGATCACCGGCGACTACGCGTTCGTGAAGGCGTGGAAGGGCGACACGCACGGCAACCTCGTGTATCGCCGCACGGCGCGCAACTTCAATCCGATGATGGCGACGGCGGGGAAGATCACGATCGCCGAAGTCCAAGAGCTCGTCGAGCCGGGCCAGCTCGATCCTGACCACATCCACACGTCGGGCATCTTCGTGCAGCGGATTCTGCAAGGGCCCACGTACGAGAAGCGCATCGAGCGTCGGATGACGAGGCCCTCGGCTTCGCCCGGGCCAGGGAAGGCATAGCCATGGACGTTCGTGAGCGCATCGCGCGACGCATCGCGCAGGAATTCAAGGACGGCGACTACGTGAACCTCGGCATCGGGCTGCCGACGCTCGTCGCGAACTACGTGCCGGCCGGCATCGACATCACCCTCCAGTCGGAGAACGGCATGCTCGGCGTCGGCCCGTATCCGCTCGAGAGCGAGGTCGATTCGGATCTCATCAACGCGGGCAAGGAAACGGTCACGGAGCAGGCGGGGACCTCGTACTTCAGCAGCGCGGATTCGTTCGCGATGATCCGCGGCGGCCACATCGACCTCACGGTGCTCGGCGCGCTGCAGGTGGATGCCGAAGGCAACCTCGCGAACTGGATGATTCCCGGGAAGATGGTGAAGGGGATGGGCGGCGCGATGGATCTGGTGGCCGGCGCGCGCCGCGTGATCATCGCGATGGAGCACGCCACCAAAGACGGCGGGCACAAGATCATCACGCGCTGCACACTGCCGTTCACCGGCCTCAAGTGCGTGAACCGCATCGTCACCGAACTGGCGGTGATCGACGTGACGGAGCAGGGGCTGGTGCTGCGTGAGCGCGCCGTGGACACGGACATCGCCACGATTCAGAAGCTCACCGGCGCGCCGCTCACGATTCCGGCCGAGGTCGGGGTGTTCGGCTGATCAGAGCACTTGGAACGCGGGGTTCTCGCGCAGGCGTCGATCGAATGTCGCCGTCACGTCGCAGCCCTCGCTCTTGGCCAACTCGGCGATGAGGTAGTCGGCGAAATCCGCGCGTCCGACCCGGTAGGCGTGGAGCGCGTGTCGCACTTCTGTTCTGGAGCCGATCTCGAACTGCATCGTGTTCAGCAGCTTGTCGATCGTCATCACCACGTCGTTCTTGTTGACCTTGTAGGCATAGCGCAGTACCCACGTCAGTTCGCAGAGCACGACCGGGCTGATGAAGCAGACGTCTCGCCTCGCCACGATGGTGCTGATGAACGCATCGGCCCGAGCTGATTGTTTCGGATCGTCCTGCGTGATGAAACGGGCGAGGACGTTGGTGTCGAGCCCTTTCACAGGGCGCCGCGCCGCGCCGACCGCACGGCCTCTTCCATGGCCTCGAGGGACACCGGCTCCCGGCCCGGCTTGAAGAGCAACCCCCGTAGGGCCGAGACATCCGACCGCCCGGCCCGAACGGCCACCGTGCCGTCAGGCTCGACGACGAAATCGACCGTGTCGCCCGCCTGGACGTTCAGCAGCGTTCGAATCGCCTGCGGCAGCGTCAGTTGTCCCTTGCTGGTCAGTGTCGAAAGCGGCATTTCCTTACCTGCTGTAAGGATCTCATCGTCGAGCCCGTCCCGCAAGGGCGCTTTGCGGAGCGTCGACATCGGAGCCAAGCCGCCGGCGAAACCTGGCGCCCGTCCATTGACGCCCGTCGTACCGCCATCTACAATGAATTGTTTAACTTAGAGGCAATCTGCCCAGCTATGCCGATCTTTCAACTGGCCATTCTCTTCGGGTATTTCTTTGTGCTCGTCATCCTCGGGATGTACGGGTGGCACCGCTTCTTCCTCGTGCGCGAGTACACGAAGCACAAGGATCGCGCCGCGGGCCCTGTGCCGCACGTCGCCGACGATGCGTGGCCGATGGTCACGGTGCAGCTGCCGTTCTTCAACGAGATGTACGTCGTCGACCGACTGATCGACTCGGTCGCCGCGTTCGACTACCCGAAGGACCGCCTCGAGATTCAGATCCTCGACGACTCGACGGATGAAACCACGCAGATTGCCGAGCTGGCCGCGCGCCGGCTCGAGCAGCGCGGGTTCATGGTGTCGTTCCTGCACCGCACGGATCGCACCGGCTTCAAGGCGGGCGCGCTCGACGCGGGCCTCAAGCTCTGCAAGGGCGACTTCATCGCGATCTTCGACGCCGACTTCATTCCGTCGCCGGACTTCCTCAAGCGCACGGTGCCGTATTTCACGGTGAACCCGAAGCTCGCCGTCGTGCAGGCGCGCTGGGGCCACATCAATCACGACTACTCGCTGCTCACGCGCATTCAGGCCGTGATGCTCGACGGGCACTTCATGCTCGAACACGGCGGCCGCAACCGCGCGGGCTGCTTCTTCAACTTCAACGGCACGGCGGGGCTGTGGCGCCGTGAAGCGATTCCGGATGCCGGCGGCTGGCAGCACGACACGCTGACGGAAGACCTCGACCTGAGCTACCGCGCGCAGCTGCGCGGCTGGCAGTTCCTGTTCGTGCCGCAGGTCGTGGCGCCGGCCGAACTGCCGGTGGAAATGAACTCCTTCAAGTCGCAGCAGCACCGGTGGGCGAAGGGCTCGATCCAGACGTGCAAGAAGAACCTGCCGACGATCCTGCAGGCCGATCTGCCGTTCAAGGTCAAGGCCGAGGCGTTCTTCCACCTCACGGCCAACTTCAACTACGTGCTGATGCTCGCGCTCTCGCTGCTGATGTTCCCGGCGATGATCGTGCGCTACGAGATGGGCTGGAGCGAGATGCTCCTGATCGACCTGCCCGCGTTCTTTCTCGCGACCTTCTCGGTCGTGAACTTCTACGCGTTCAGCCAGAAGGAAGCCTACCCGGACACGTGGAAGCAGCGCCTGAAGTACCTGCCGGCCGTGATGGCGGTGGGCATCGGCCTCACGATCAACAACCTGCGCGCGGTCACGGAAGCGGTGATCGGCCAGCAGAGCGAGTTCAAGCGCACGCCGAAGTACGGCGTGAAGAAGACCGGCGACGACTGGACGGCGAAGAAGTACCGCCAGTCGCAGTGGGTGCAGCCGCTCATCGAGACAGCGCTCGGCCTCTACTTCACGTCGGCCGTGATCTACGCGCTCTACAACGGCATCTTCGGGTCGCTGCCGTTCCTGATGCTGTTCCAGTTCGGCTACCTCTACCTCGGCCTGTCGTCGGTGTATCAGCAGTTCGTGGCTGACGCGGCGCCGGCGCGCGCGCATGTCAGCTAACACGGGCGACGCCGCCAAGCCGAAGGCTGGTGAGCCGGAGGCGAAGCCGAAGGCTGGTTTAGAAGACGTCGTCGCCGGCGAGTCGGCGATCTGCTATCTCGACGGCGAGCGCGGCGTCCTCGCGTACCAAGGCTACGACGTTCACGATCTCGCGAACGCTGAACGGGGCGCCTCGTTCGAAGAAGTCTGCTTTCTGCTGTGGCACGGGCGTCTGCCGAATCGTGCCGAGCTCGGCGATCTGCAGACGCAGTTGGCCGCCGCGCGCATCCTGCCGGAACCGATCCTCCGCGCGATGAAGTCGATCCCGAAGGTCGACGGCATGGACGCGCTGCGCACACTGACGTCGATCCTGCATCACTACGATCCCGACGCAAACGACAACTCGATCGCGGCGAGCTACCGCAAGGCCGTGCGCCTCACGGGGCAGCTCGGCTCGCTCGTCGCCACGTGGGGGCGCCTGTCGCAGGGCCAGGGCGTGATCGACCCGGATCCCGCGCTCGGGCATGCGGCGAACTTCCTCTATACGCTCACGGGCAACCGGCCGTCGCCGCTCGCCACGCGCGCGTTCGACGTGTCGCTGATTCTGCACGCGGATCACGAACTCAACGCCTCGACCTTTGCGGCGCGCGTGTCGGCTGCCACGCTCACTGACATCCACTCGGCGATCGTCGGCGCGATCGGCGCGCTGAAGGGGCCGCTTCACGGCGGCGCCAACGCCGAAGTGATGAAGATGCTGCTCGAGATCGGCAAGGACGCCGGCGTCGAGAAGGCGGTCGAGGTCGTGCACGGCAAGCTCGCGCGCAAAGAGAAGGTCTCGGGCTTCGGCCACCGCGTGTATCGCACGGAAGATCCGCGCGCCACGCATCTGCGCCGGATGTCGAAAGCGCTCGGCGAGAAGGCCGGCGAGCCGCAGTGGTACGCCATGTCGGAGCGCATCGAGGCGCTCGTCAAGGCGGAGAAGAAGCTCAATCCCAACGTCGACTTCTACTCGGCGACGATGTTCTATTCGCTCGGGATCAGCGTGGATCTCTACACGCCGATCTTCGCGGTGAGCCGCATCTCGGGCTGGACCGCGCACGTGCTCGAGCAGTACAAAAACAACCGCCTGATTCGTCCGCGCACGGACTACATCGGGCCACAGTATCCGCAGCAGTTCCTGCCGCTGGACCAGCGGTAGCCGGCGTCAGCGGCCGGACAGCGGCAGCAAGGCTCGTTCAGGTACATGGATCAGCGTTACATCCGCAACTTCTCGGTCATCGCGCACATCGACCACGGCAAGTCGACGCTCGCCGACCGCTTCCTCGAAGAAACGGGCGCCCTGCAGGCCCGTGAGATGGAAGCGCAGGTGCTCGACTCGATGGATCTCGAGCGCGAGCGCGGCATCACGATCAAGGCGCACGCCGTCCGGCTGACCTACAAGGCCGACGACGGGAAGACGTATGTGCTGAACCTGATCGATACGCCGGGGCACGTCGACTTCGCGTACGAAGTGACGCGGTCGCTCTCCGCATGTGAAGGCGCGCTCCTGCTCGTCGACGCGTCTCAGGGTGTCGAGGCGCAGACGCTGGCCAACGCGTACCTCGCCGTCGAGAACAACCTCGAGATCATCCCGGTCATCAACAAGATCGACCTGCCCGGCGCCGAGCCCGACGAGGCGCGCCGGCAGATCCAGGACATCATCGGCCTCGATTCGTCGCACGCGATTCTCGCGAGCGGCAAGACGGGGCAGGGCGTGCACGAGATCCTCGAGGCGATCGTGCACCGGCTGCCGTCACCCGAAGGCGATCCGAACGCGCCGCTGAAGGCGCTGATCTTCGACTCGTGGTACGACGCGTACCGCGGCGTGATCATCCTCACCCGCATCATCGACGGCGAGATGCGCGCGGGCCAGAAGGTCCGTTTCATGGCGCAGGGGCAGGACTACCAGATCGATCAGATCGGCGTGTTCAACCCAAAGGCCACGCCCGTCGAGTCGCTCGGCGTCGGCGAAGCCGGGTTCATCATCTGCAACATCAAGAACGTGGCGGACGCGAAGATCGGCGACACGATCACCGATCAGCTGCGTCCGACGACCACGCCGTTCCCCGGCTTCAAGGACATGAAGCCGATGGTCTTCGCCGGTCTCTATCCGGTGGAAGGCTCGAAGTATCAGGAACTGCGCGAAGCGCTTGAGAAGCTGCGCCTGAACGACGCCTCCTTCTTCTTCGAGCCGGAAACCTCGGCGGCGCTCGGCTTCGGCTTCCGCTGCGGCTTCCTCGGCCTCCTGCACATGGAGATCGTGCAGGAGCGGCTCGAGCGCGAGTTCGACCAGGACCTCATCACCACCGCACCGGGCGTCTTGTATCGCGTGACGACGACCGACGGCGTGATGACGGAAATCGACAGCCCGTCGAAGCTGCCCGAGACGACCCGCATCGAGAAGATCGAGGAGCCGGTGATCACGGCCACGATCCTCACGCCGCAGGGACATGTCGGCGGCATCCTCGAACTCTGTCAGGAAAAGCGCGGCATCCAGAAGAACCTCGAGTACCTCTCGAGCGACCGCGTGCTGATCACCTACGAGCTGCCGTTCAACGAAGTCGTCCTCGACTTCTATGACCGCCTGAAGACGATCTCGCGCGGCTACGCGTCGCTCGACTATCACGTGACGGGCTACTGGGAATCGCCGCTCGTGAAGCTCGACGTGCTCGTCAACGGTGACCCGGTCGACGCGCTGTCGATGATCGTGCACGAGGACAACTCGTATCCGCGCGGTCGCGCGCTCGTGTCGAAGATGCGCGAGCTGATTCCGCGCCAGATGTTCGAAGTGGCGATCCAGGCGGCCATCGGCTCGAAGATCATCGCCCGTGAAACCGTGAGCGCGCTGCGCAAGAACGTGCTCGCGAAGTGCTACGGCGGCGACATCTCGCGCAAGCGCAAGCTGCTCGAGAAGCAGAAGGAAGGCAAGAAGCGCATGAAGCGCGTCGGCAAGGTGGAGATCCCGCAGGAAGCCTTCCTGGCCGTGCTCAAGATCGGGACGGCGGACAACGAATGAAGAAGTCGGTCCTTCGGGAATACTTCGAGTCCCTCGTGATCGCGGTCATCCTCGCGCTGTTCGTGCGCACGTGGGTGTTCCAGGCGTTCAAGATCCCGACCGGCTCCATGGAGCCGAACCTGCTCGTCGGGGATCACCTGATCGTGAACAAGATGCGGTTCGCGCCGGTCAAACGCGGCGACGTGATGGTGTTCAAGTTTCCGAAGGACCCCGAGCGCGACTTCGTGAAGCGCATCATGGGCCTGCCGGGCGACAAGATCGAACTCAAGAAGAAGAAGCTCTACATCAACGGCCAGCTGATGGACGAGCCCTACGCCCACTTCCTGAACCCGCCGCCCGCGCCGGACGCGCCGACGAGCGAGGACGTGCGCGATGACTACGGCCCGGTGACGGTGCCGGCCGATCAGTACTTCGCCATGGGCGACAACCGCGACAACTCGGAGGACAGCCGCTACTGGGGCTTCCTGCCGAAGAGCTACATCAAGGGCAACGCGGAGTTCCTGTATTTCTCGGTGTCTGACGACGCGTCTGCCGGAGTCGTGGGCGGCACGCGCTGGGAACGGATCGGGAAAATCGTACGGTAGCAAGTTGGAAGGAAGAAGACACAAGTAGGGAAGTTGAAGTCAGAAGTGGCACGTCGAAAGTAGGGGACTCCTCCTTCTGACTTCTGCCTTTCCACTTCTACTTCCAACTTGCTGCTTCTTACTTCTCACTTGCAAGTATCACGTATCAGCTACACGCCTCCGCTGCCGCTTTCAGGGAGGCGGCGATGGCTGGGTCGGTCAGGCCCGGCAGATTGATTTCCACATTTGAGCGCGCGCCGTCGAGCGCCGCTTTCGCCAGCAGACCCGCCACATACACGTCGCTCGCGGCATTCGGGTTGCCGTTGGCGGCGACGATCGGCTGCAACCGCAGCAGCGCCGCGCACGCTTGCATCGTCTCGAGCGGCGTCTCGGTGGCGACGCGCGTGGCGTCCTGGATCGCGGCTTTGCGCGCGGCCTTGTCCTCGTCGGTGACCTTCGGCTTCCGGAAGGCGGCGACGACGAGGTCGTAGGCGGCCGCGTCGCGGTCGATGAGGCTGGTGAGCTGCGCCTGCAGAGGTCCGAGTTCCGCCGCCGCTGCGTCGAGCGCCGCGCGCTCGTCTGCCGTGCCCGACTTCGTCTTCGTCATCGTCGCGACCATGCGGAGCAGTGACGCCGACATCGCGCCCGCCATGGCTGCGGCGCTGCCGCCGCCCGGCGTCGGCGCTGACGAGGCGAACGCGTCGATGAGGCCCGTGACGGTGAGTTCAGTGAGTGCCATGGAAGTCGTCTCCCCAGAGGCCGTGTCCCGGCGCATCTGAAAAATCGCGGCCGCTGACGAGTGCGCCGCGCTTGAACACCGAGGTGATGGACGGCGCGCCGATGCGCAGCAGGTTGATGGCGGGGCCGTTCACGAGCACCGCGTCGAACTGTTTGCCCGGCTCGAGCGAACCGATGCGATCGTGCCGATCGAGGGAGGCCGCGGCGTTGATCGTGGCGCCGACGAGCGCTTCCTCGAAGGTGAGGCCCATGCCGAAGCAGGCGAGCGCCATGACGAAGGGCATCGACGGCGAGAAGCCGCCGCCGGGATTGATGTCGGTGGCGAGGGCCACCGGCACGCCGGCGGTGATGAGGTCGCGCGCCGGCGCGAATCGTCCGAGTTTGAGGTAGAACGCGGCGCAGGGCAGCAGCGTGGCCACCACGCCGGCCTTCGCCATCGCCGCGATGCCGTCGGACGGCACGTGCACCAGATGGTCGGCCGACTTCGCGCCGACCTCGGCCGCGACCAGCGAGCCGCCGCTGGCGCCGAGCTCGTCTGCGTGGATGCGAGGCTTCAGGCCGAGCCGCTTGCCGGCTTCGAGGATCTCGCGCGATTCCTCCGGCGTGAAGACGCCGGTTTCGCAGAACACGTCGCACCATTCGGCGAGCGGGGCGGCCTGCGGCAGCATCTCGTCGATGACGAGGCGCACGTACTCGCGTTGGCGTCCGCGATATTCGAACGGCACTTCGTGCGCGCCCATGAACGTCGGCACGAGCTCGATCGGCTGCTTGCCGTTGAGGTTGTTGATCACGCGCAGCATGCGGAGCTCAGACTCGACGTCGAGCCCGTAGCCGCTCTTGGCTTCGCACGTCGTCGTGCCGGCGGCGAGCATCTCCGAGAGGCGCACTTCCGTTTGGAGACGTATGTCGTCTTCGGACGCCGCGCGCGTGGCGGCGACGGTGGAGACGATGCCGCCGCCTTCGGCGGCGATCTGCGCGTAGGTGGCGCCGGCGAGGCGGCGCCGCAATTCGTCGCGTCGGTCGCCGGCGAAGACCACGTGTGTGTGCGGATCGACGAAGCCCGGCACGAGCGAGTAGCCATGACCGACGATCACGCGCGTGCGGTCGTCGAGGGCGACCTGTTCGCGCACATCGGCGGTCGTGCCGGCGGCAATCACCTTGCCTTGCGCGTCGCACGCCACGGCGCCATCGCTGATGGGCTTGACGTCGTTCTGTCGCGCGCCCGCGCGTGGACCGGGGCCGGCGACGGTGTAGAGCTGATCGAGATGTTCGATGAGAAGCGTTGCAGGCGTCATGGCACGCTCGTGTCAGGCGAGTATATCGTGCAGCCGCGCGCGGAGATCGGCTTCGCTGAGTCCGCTGACCTCGATCGTCTTGCTGCGTCCGGTGGCTCCCATCACGAGCGCGATCTGCCGCTTGGGCACGCCCAACGTGTTGGCCATGAGCGCGATCACCGCCTCGTTGGCGGCGGCATCGACGGGCGGCGCCGTCACTTTCACAACGAGGCGGCCGTCGCGTACGCCGTCGATCGCGTTTTTCGACGCACGGGGCGTGACGCGCAGGTCGACGCGCACGCCGCTCGCGCGTGCGGTGATGTTCGGCAGTAAGGTCACGGCGCCGCCGCGTAGGTGCGGCGGCCGAAGATGGCGGAGCCGACGCGGACCATCGTGGCGCCTTCCGCGATGGCCGCCTCGAAGTCGTGGCTCATGCCCATCGACAACTCACGCAGGTGTGCCGCCGGCACGCCCTCGGCCACGAGGCGATCACGCAGCTCGCGCAGTTGGCGGAACCACGGCCGGGCGTCGTTCGGATCGTCGACGATGGGCGGCACGATCATCAGGCCGGCGAGCTCGACGGCACGGCCGGCCAGTGCGGCGTCGGCGATGGCGCGCACGTCCGACACGTCAGCGCCGGACTTCGTTGCTTCGTGCGCCAGATCCACCTGAATGAGCACGCGTGGCCGGGTGCCGGCGTCCGCGGCCGCCGCGTCGATCTTCTGCATCAGATCGACGCTGTCGATCGAATGAATCCACGCGAAGGACGCCGCGGCCTTCTTGGCTTTGTTCGACTGGAGATGACCGATGAGATGCCACCCGAGACCGGGCGCGGTCCGCGTGGCGTCGAGCTTCGTGAGCGCTTCCTGCACGCGGTTTTCGCCAAAGTCGCGCTGGCCGGCGGCTGCGGCGGTGAGGACGTCTTCGGCCGGGAAGGTCTTTGAGACGGCGATGAGGCGGATGTCGCTGGGCGTGCGGTGTGCGGCGTGCGCCGCCGCGGTGATGCGGCGGCGCACGTCTTCGAGCTGACTTGCGATCACGGACATGCGGACCTGAGGTCCGCGCCTACTTGATCACGTCGAGCATCGCCTTGACCTGATCGGCGAACTGACCGGTCGGGGCGAGCTTCATGTATTCCTGGAACGGCGCCTTGGCGTCGGGCAGCTTGCCCTGATTCACGCGGGCCATGCCGAGCCAGTAGAACGCGTCGGCCATCTTCGGGTCGAGCTGCGTGGCCTTCAGGAACTGCGCTTCGGCTTCCTGCGCCTTGCTCTGGTTCCAGAGGATGACGGCCTGGTTGTACACGGCCTGCGCGTTGCCGCCGCCGCCCATCATCTCGCTCAGGGAGTTGGCCTTCTCGCTCATCTTGCCGGCCTGATCGAACTTCTTCTGGGCGTTGTAGAGCGTGGCGAGCGCCATGTACGGGCCGGCCTTCGTCTGGTCGATCTCGACGGCCTTGAGGTAGGACTTCTCGGCGTTGTCGAGGTCGTTCTTCTTCATGTAGGCGTCGCCGATGCTCGAGAAGCACGCCGCGCAGCCCGGCAGGGCCACGGTGACCTTCGTCAGGCCGGCGATCGCGCCGTCGTAGTCGCCCGCATCGAACGCCGTCTTCGCGGCGTTGAAGTCGGCTTCCATTTGCGCCTGCTTCTTGTTGGCGGCCTCGATCTCTTCCTTCGACATGCCGGCGGCCGCGGCCTTCTTGGCGTCGCCCAGCTTGATGGTGACCGTGGCGCCGTCGAGCGACAGGTTCACGCGCGGTTCCACGCCGACCAGCTTGTCTTTGGTCGCCGTCACCTTCCACGGCCCTGGCGAGAGACCGGCGCGGAGGAAGTTGCCGTTCTTGTCCGACTTGCCCGTGTATTCACGGTTGATGTCGCCCAGGAACTCGAACTTGATCTCGGCGTCCGGCACGGGCACGCCCGCGTCGTCCACGACCTTACCGCGCATCACAGCCGTGAGCTGCGCGTGAGCCGGGACCGCCAGGGTACCGAGGAACACAATGGCCAGTGCGGCGATCGTCAGCCGCCGGAACAACTCAGGACGAACCATAACGGACCCTCCTCAAAAGAACCTTCTTATTTTACACCCGCACCACGCAGGAACCGCCGTATGGCCTCGAGGTCCGACGTGATCGGCGCCGGGGGCAAAGAGCCGAGAAACCGGCGGCCGTAGCTCATGCGGGTCAGACGCGGATCGAGGATCGCCAGCACACCCCGGTCCGTGCGGGTCCGGATCAGCCGGCCCAGGCCCTGCAGCAGGGCCAGTGTGGCGAGGGGGATCTGGTAGTCCTGGAACGCGTTGCCGCCCCGTTCGGTGATCGCCTCGATCCGGGCCTTCACCAGCGGATCGCCGGGCGAGGCAAACGGCAGCCGGTCGATGATCACGCAGCTCAGCGTGTCGCCGGCCACGTCCACGCCCTGCCAGAACGACGAGGTCGCGAAGAGCACGGCATTCGGCGTCGCGCGGAAGTCGCGGAGCAGTGCCGTGCGTGGCGCGGTGCCCTGCATGAGGAGCGGCCAGGTGACCTTCGCCGATACCGCCGCATGCACCTCGCGCATCGCGGCGTACGACGTGAACAGCACGAACGCGCGTCCCTCGGTGCGGTCGAGGATCTCGGCGACCAGATGTCCGGCCGCGCGGTTGAACTCGGGCGAGCGCGGATCGGGCATGTCGTCGGGCAAGAAGAGCACCGCCTGCTGCCGGAAATCGAACTCCGACGGCAACTTGATGGACTCGGCCTCGTCCACGCCGAGCCGGCCGAGCATGTAGTCGAAGCGCCCTTCCACCGTCAGCGTCGCCGAGGTCAGGACGGTCGCGGTGCGCACGCCAATGACCGTGTCGCGAATGAGATGCGCGACGTCAATCGGGGACGCGCGCAGCGACACGCTGCGGCCGCGCAGTTCGAGGTAGTGGACGAAGCGCGGATCGTCGGCCGCGAGGAGCGTGGTGATGTCGGCCTTCATCTGCGACAGCCGCGCGCCGATGGCGTCCAGATCCTCGGGCAGCTCGCCGTGGTGACGCAGCAACAGCTCCGCCTGTTCGGCCGCCTGTTGAAACGCGAGGCCAGACTCCAGCAGTTGCTCCGCGAGTGCGGGCGTGAGCATCACCCGGTCGCCGCCTTCGCCGCTCATGCGCATCGTCGTGCGCGCCGCCTCGAAGAGCGTGCGCCCCGACTGCACGACCGTGTCGATGGCGAGCCGCACCTGCGTCGCGAAGAGCCCCTCTTCACCGGGCAGTGCCGCCAGCGCTTCGCCGGCGTCATGATCGAGTTCGTCCAATCGATGTGCGGAGAGGGCGACGCCGAAGTACTGCGTGACGACGTCTTCGAGCTGATGCGCTTCGTCGATGACGAGGAGATGGCACTCCGGAATCACTTCGCCGAACGCGCCCTCGCGCACCGCGGCATCGGCGCAGAGCAGGTGGTGGTTCACGATCACCACCTCCGACTCGGCGGCCCGCTCGCGCATCTTCGTGACGAAGCAGTCTTGAAAGCGCGGGCACTCACGGCCGAGGCACTGATCGCCGTTGGCCGTCATGTCGCTCCAGAGGAGAAAGTCGTCCGGCAGGTCTTCGATTTCCGCCCGATCACCCGTTTCGGTGGCGCCGGCCCACTCGGCGATCGTGTTCAGCCACTGCCGTTCAAAGTCGGGGAGCGCCGCTTCCGCTTCGCGCAGACGATCGAAGCGATGGAGACACAGGTAGTTCGTGCGGCCCTTCATGTAGGCCGCGCGGATCTCGCGATCCATCGCGTGTGAAAGGGCCGGGAGGTCCTTGTAGAAGATCTGATCTTGCAGGTTGCGCGTGCCGGTGGAGATCAGCACGCGCCGTCCGGCGAGCACGGCCGGCACGAGATAGGCGAGCGTCTTGCCCGTGCCGGTGCCGGCTTCGACGATGAGCGTGCCGCCGTTTTCGAAGGTGCGCGCGACGGCATCGGCCATC
Source organism: uncultured Solibacteraceae bacterium (assembly GCA_964343975.1). Classification (GTDB taxonomy): domain Bacteria; phylum Acidobacteriota; class Vicinamibacteria; order Vicinamibacterales; family SCN-69-37; genus SCUN01. The sequence continues at coordinate 30,904 of CAYFLU010000003.1, read as the reverse complement.
TCGCGCTGGCCGAGCCGCGCCTCGAAGCCCTCGACCGCACGCGCGAGCGGGCCGTCGTCGGCAAAGACCTCCGCGACGCTGTCGACGAGGCGCCCGGCCAACTACCGACCGAGCTCGGGGTAGAGCGGGAACTTGCGGCAGAGCGCTTCGACGTCGATGCGCACGCCGTCGAGTACTGCCTGATCGTCGGGCGACGCGAGCGCGCGCGCGATGAAGCGCGCGATCTGGTCCATCTCGTCGAGGCCCAGGCCGCGCGTCGTCACGGCCGGCGTGCCGACGCGGATGCCGCTTGCGGTCATCGGCGGATTCTGGTCGAACGGGATCGCGTTCTTGTTCACCGTGATGCCGGCCTTGCCGAGTGCGGCTTCCGCGGCCTTGCCGGTGATGCCCTTCGAGAACGTGTCGACGAGCGCGAGGTGATTGTCGGTGCCGCCGCTCACGATGCGGAAGCCGTGTTCCTGCAGGCGCTGCGCGAGGCGCGCCGCGTTCGCGACGACCTTCTGCTGGTAGAGCGCGAAGCTCGGGTCGAGGGCTTCCTTGAAGCACACGGCCTTGGCGGCGATCGTGTGCATCAGCGGGCCGCCCTGCACGCCCGGGAAGAGCGCGCGGTCGATCTCCTTCGCGTACTGCGCCTTGCAGAGGATCATGCCGCCGCGCGGGCCGCGCAGCGTCTTGTGCGTCGTGGTCGTGACGAAGTCGGCATGCGGCACCGGGCTCGGATGCACGCCGGCGGCCACGAGGCCCGCGATGTGCGCCATGTCGACCATCACGAGCGCGCCGATCTCATCGGCGACTTTGCGGATGCGCGCGAAGTCGATCACGCGCGGGTAGGCGCTTGCACCGACGACGATCAGGCGCGGCTTGTGCTCGCGCGCCTTCGCTTCCACTTCGTCGTAGTCGATCCGCTCGTCGTCTTTGCGGACGCCGTACGGGACGATCTTGAAGAAGAGTCCCGAGAAGTTGAGCGGGTGGCCGTGCGTGAGGTGGCCGCCGTGCGCGAGGTTCATGCCGAGGATCGTGTCGCCCGGCTTGAGCATCGCGAGATACACCGTCATGTTCGCCTGTGCGCCCGAGTGCGGCTGCACGTTCGCGTGCTCCGCGCCGAAGAGCTCCTTCGCGCGGTCGATCGCGAGCGTCTCCGCCACGTCCACGTATTCGCACCCGCCGTAGTAGCGCTTGCCCGGGTAGCCTTCGGCGTACTTGTTCGTCATCACCGTGCCCATGGCTTCGAGCACGGCGAGGCTCACGAAGTTCTCCGAGGCGATGAGCTCGAGGCCTTCTTCCTGACGGTGCCGCTCGTGTTCGATGGCGGCGGCGATGTCGGGGTCGGTGACGGAGAGATGCGGGAAGTGCTTCACGGTTGCGGTCCGTTTCTCAGCGAACTCAGTGGTCCAGCCTGGTGATCTTGTCGACGCGAAGTTGATGACGGCCGCCCTGGAAGTCGGTCGTCAGGAAGATGCGCACGAGCTCCTTGGCTTCGTCGAGCGCCGTGAGGCGCGCACCGAGCGTGAGCACGTTGCAGTCGTTGTGTTCGCGGCAGAGGCGCGCCGAGGCTTCTTCGACGACCGACGCGGCGCGCACGCCGTGGATCTTGTTGGCGGCGATGGCCATGCCAATGCCCGAGCCGCACACGAGAATGCCGCGCGCGGTGTGTCCATCGGCGACGGCCTTGCCGACCGACGCCGCGATGTCGGGGTAGTCCACCGAGTCGGTGGTGAACGTCCCGAAGTCCTCGACCGTGTCGCCACGCTCGAGCAGGTACTTCTTCAGTTGGTCTTTGAGGGCCACACCCGCGTGATCGGCGCCGAGGGCGATATTCATGACACAGCGATTATACGGTCCCGCGTCCCGGAGGCGGTGGGCCGGTGGCGCGGAATCTGCCACGCGCGACCCGGTACAATGACGTGATGGCGTCAACGGTACTGGTGTCGCGGCGGGGTGCGGATCGGGTGCGGACCGGGCATCCGTGGATCTATCGGTCGGATGTCGCCCCGGAGACCGACGTGGCGCCGGGCGAGCTCGTGCTCGTCACCACGGAGCGGAAGCGCCCGATCGGCTGGGCGCTCTGGAGCAGCACCTCGCAGATCGCCCTGCGCTTCGTGTCCACCGATCGGAATGTCGACGACGCGACGATCTGGCGGGAGCGCCTGACGAAGGCGATTGCGTATCGCGAGGCCCTCGGCATGGACGGCACGAGCCGACGCCTCGTCCACGGCGAGGCCGACGGGTTGCCGGCACTGATCGTCGATCAGTATGCCGACGTGGTCGTGGTTCAGACGCTCTGCCAGGGCATGGACCGGCGTCGCGAGGTGCTCATCGACGCGCTCGTTCAGCTGCTGAAGCCGCGCGGCATTCTCGCGCGCAACGATCAGAAGGTCCGTCGCCTCGAAGGACTCGACGAGCAGATCGAGGTCCTCTACGGCGAGGTGCCCGACGCCGTGCGTGTGCGTGAGGGGGCGATTCACTACGACGTCGACGTGCGGCACGGACAAAAGACCGGGCTCTTCCTCGATCAGGCCGAGAACCACATCAATGCCGCGCGGTATGCGACCGGGCGCGTCCTCGACGGCTTCTGCTACCACGGCGGATTTGCACTCCAGATGGCCGCGAAGGCGGCGCAGGTCGTCGCGCTCGATTCGTCGGAGGCCGCCGTGGCGGCCACGCAGGCCAACGCGCGGGCAAATGGCGTGACGAACCTCGACGCGCGCGCGGTGAACGTGTTCGACGAACTGCGCGAATTCGAAGTGTCGGGCGTGAAGTTCGACACGATCGTGCTCGACCCGCCCGCGTTCGCGAAGAACAAGGCGTCGATCCCCGGGGCGGTGGCCGGCTACAAGGAAATCAACCTGCGCGCCCTGAAGCTGCTCAAGCCGGGCGGGCACCTGATCACCTGTTCCTGCTCCTACAACATCAACGAAGAGCTCTTTCTCGACATCCTGTCGGCTGCGGCGTCCGACACGGGTTCGTCTATTGCCCTCGTGGAACGTCGCCTCCAATCGCGCGACCACCCGGTCCTGCTGGGCGTGCCGGAGACGTCGTACCTGAAGGCGATGGTGCTGCGAAAGATGGCGTAAGTACGGGCTGGGGCAGCGGCACCGCGGGCGGCGCAAGGAACTGGAAGCCGCCCATGGCATTCGCGGCGTTCGCGCGTCTCGCGCTCTCGATGAAGCCGCCACTGGCGTTGATGCCGCCGCCGAAGAGGCGCACCGTGCCGTCGCTGAGCGTGACGATGTCGGGGTCGTTCAGCGTCAGGCCCGTCCACGCTTCGGTCGAGAACGTCACGCCGTCGGTCGCGGTGGACTGATAGAGCTTCAGGTCGGTGTTCCTGAAATAGAAGATCGTCACGCTGCCGTCGCTGTTCACGTACGCGCACGGGTGCTCGGCATTGCCACTGAGCGTTGCGCCCGTGCCCACGCGGACGCCCGAATCCATCGTCCAGCTCACCGTGTCGGCCGAGGTGGCGCTCTTGATGAGGTGCGCCTTGACGCCCTCGCCCGGGATGGGCAGGTCGCTGAAGTACATGCGATAGGTGCCGTTGCGGAGCTTGACCACGCCCGGACCGGTCAATGCCGACATCCCGGCCGCGCCTGTTGTCAGACGGAGGCCCGACTCCTCAGTGAAACTGGCGCCCTCGTCGGTGCTGATGGCGCTCATGATGCCGTTGGAGCTGAAGAACATCCGGATGCGGCCGTCGTCGAGACGGAAGGCGCGCGCCTGGCCTGCGCCTTCGCGCATCTTGAATCCGGACTCCATCGTGAAGCTGAGCCCGTCCGAGGAGATGGCGCCGCGATACGCCGTATTCGCGAACATGAACATCCGCCAGCGACCGTCAGTGAGGCGGATCACCGTCGCGTCGGCAAAGACCTGAGTCGATGTCTGGCCGGCCTGCGCGGCGTTGATCCGCACCCCTTCGCTGGTCCACGGCACCGTCAGCCCGCTGCCGCCCGGTGTCGTCGGCGTGGTGGTCGTCGTTGTGGTGGTCGTCGTGCTGGTCGTGGGGCTGGTGGGCGAACTGCCACCGCCGCCGCAGGCGATGCCAATGGACAAGCAGGCGGAGAGCAGGCTGAGCCGGGTTCTGGAGGTCACGGCCACCCAGACTACACCAGCTCGTGCAAGGTTTAACTCGGAAAGATGCCAAAATAGGCCGATGGCATCAGAGACCTACGCTCCATTGACCGAAGCCGATTTCGAACAGTCGCACCCGAACTCCCGCAAGGTGTACGTCGAGGGCGCCGCCGGCGTTCGCGTCCCCATGCGCGAGATCTCGCTGACCAACGGCGAGTCCATTCGCGTCTACGACTCGAGCGGTCCGCGCGGGTTCGATCTCCATGTGGGGCTGCCCGAACTGCGGCGCGACTGGGTGCTGTCGCGTGGGGATGTGGGCGAGGAACGGCGTCAGGGCGTGCCCCGTCCGGTGCTGAAAGCCAAGGCAGGGCAGCGGCCCACGCAGCTGCACTACGCGCGCAACGGCGTGATCACCTGCGAGATGGAGTTCATCGCGACGCGCGAGGGCCTGCCGGCGGACTTCGTGCGCACCGAGATCGCCCGCGGCCGCGCCATCGTCCCGGCCAACATCAACCACACGGAACTCGAGCCGATGATCATCGGCCGGAACTTCCTCGTGAAGATCAACGCCAATATCGGCAACTCTGCGATCGGTTCGTCGATCGCCGAGGAAGTGGACAAGCTACGCTGGTCGACACTGTGGGGCGCGGACACGGTGATGGATCTCTCGACCGGCAAGAACATCCACGAGACCCGCGAGTGGATCCTGCGCAATTCGGCCGTGCCGATCGGCACGGTGCCGATCTATCAGGCGCTCGAGAAGGTCGGCGGTCGTCCCGAAGAACTCACGTGGGAGATCTACCGCGACACGCTCATCGAGCAGGCCGAGCAGGGCGTCGACTACTTCACGGTGCACGCCGGTGTGCTGCTCCGCTTCGTGCCGCTCACCGCGAACCGCCTCACCGGCATCGTGTCGCGCGGCGGCTCGATCCTCGCGAAGTGGTGCCTCGCGCACCACAAGGAGAACTTCCTCTACACGCACTTCCGTGAGATCTGCGAAATCATGCAGGCCTACGACGTGTCGTTCTCGCTCGGCGATGGCCTGCGTCCCGGCTCAATCGCGGATGCGAACGACGCCGCGCAGTTCGGCGAGCTGCAGGTGCAGGGCGAACTCACGAAGATCGCGTGGGAATACGACGTGCAGGTCATGAACGAAGGCCCGGGCCATGTGCCGATGCACCTGATCCGCGAGAACATGGAGAAGCAGCTCGAGTGGTGCGCGGAAGCGCCGTTCTACACGCTCGGTCCGCTCACGACCGACATCGCGCCCGGCTACGACCACATCACGTCGGGCATTGGCGCGGCGATGATCGGCTGGTACGGCACCGCGATGCTCTGCTACGTGACGCCGAAGGAACACCTCGGCCTGCCGAACCGCGACGACGTGAAGGCCGGCGTGATCGCGTACAAGATCGCGGCGCACGCGGCCGACATCGCCAAGGGCCACCCGCACGCGCAGCAGTGGGACAACGCGCTGTCGAAGGCCCGCTTCGAGTTCCGCTGGGAAGATCAGTTCAACCTCGCGCTTGATCCGGTGACGGCCCGCGCGTATCACGATCAGACGTTGCCGGCGGATGGCGCCAAGGCCGCCCATTTCTGTTCGATGTGCGGACCGAAGTTCTGCTCGATGGAAATCACGCAGCAGATCCGCGACTTCGCCGCCGAACAGGGCGTGTCGGTGGATACGGCGCGTGAGCACGGCCTCGCAGAGAAGGCCGAGGAATACCGCAAGACGCGCGCGTAGTTCGCGCGCGTCCCGTCACTGATGACCGCCCTCACGACGGATCGTTTGCACGATCCGATCCTGCCGTTCGTGCAGCCGTGCGCCGTGACGCTGCGCTCGGACCACCGCGTGGACGAGGCGCTCGACGTCATCCGTCGCGCCCGCGTCGGCGACGTGCCGCACTTCTACGTCGTCGACGAGGAGGCCCGCCTGTCGGGCGTCGTGCCGGCGCATGTCCTGCTCGAGAGCGAGCCGGGTGACGTGATCGGCGATGTGATGACGCGCCATGCCGTGGCAATTCCCGATTGGGCCACGATCCTGATTGCCGCCGAGTTCTTCGCCACGCAGCGCTTCCGGTCGTTTCCGGTGGTGACACCGCAGGGGACACTCGTCGGTCAGGTGGATACCCAGGTGTTCACGCCGGATGTCGTGGCGCTCGCCAGTCGCTCGTTCGACGACATGTTCCAACTGCTCGGCATCCACGCGTCGAGCAGCCGCAGTGCGTGGACCAGCTTTCTCGATCGCTTCCCGTGGCTCATGACCAACGTTGGCGGCGGCTTGTTGTCGGCCCTGCTCGTGTCGCACTACGAGCACCTCGTCAATGCCGCCGTGGTATTGGCGTTGTTCATTCCGATCGTGCTCGCGCTGGCAGAAAGCGTGAGCATGCAGTCGGTGACGCTCACACTGCAGCGGCTGCACGGTGGGCCGCCCGTGCGTGGGTTTCTCCGCCGGCTGATCCTGCAGGAACTGGGCGCCGCGGCGATGCTCGGCGCGGGCTGCGGTACCGTCGTGGGCGTGATCGCCACCGTGTGGAAAGGCGACCCACAACTGGGATTGGTCGTGGCGAGCGCCATCGCGGCATCAGTACTCACGGCGGGCCTGCTCGGCCTCTTGTTGCCCACGGCACTCCACGCCATGCGCCGCGATCCCCGCATTGCGGCGGGTCCGATCGTGCTCGCGACGTCAGATGTCGCGACCTTGCTCTTCTATTTCAATCTCGCCGGCCTCTGGCTTCGCCACCGCTAGCGGCGGATGGGCCGGCGACGCCTACTTGATGGCGCCGGCGGGCAGCGGCACGATCTGGATGATCGTCTTGAAGCGCTTTTCCTTGGTGCCGTCGACGAACAGGTACCCCTGGCCGCTCGTGCTGTAGTCCTTCACCGTCACGCTCGGCGGGAACGCCATCGTCTGGTCCTGGAACTTGCCGAGTTCGAAGATCTGCATGGCCGGCGTGTCGGTCACCGACTTGCCGCCAGACTTGAGCAGGGTCTTGTAATACCCCACGATTTCCGCGTACGGCGCGTTGGTGCCGAACAAAAAGTAGCGCTGACCGCGTCCCGCGTCGAACACGTCGAGGAATTCCGCCGTCGGATAGGGTGAGACGCCCAGTGTGGCTTCGGTCGGTCCGCCGCCGGTTGGCGGTGGGACGGGCGCGGCTGTCTGCGGAGAGGCCGGTGTGGCCGGCTCCGTCTTGGCCGGTGTGGTCTGGGTGGTGGGCGGTGCGGACGCCCCCGGAAACGGCTTGGGCACTGGAGGCGTCTGTACCAGTGACGCCACAACACAGGCGACGATGGCGGGCCAGGGGATGAGTGCCATGGCTGCAATTATAGAACTCGTCGCCATGGAATAATGCGAACCATGTCCAGCGGAATCAAAACAGCTCTGCTGCTCGGCCTGATGAGCGGCTTGCTCCTCGCGATCGGCGGGGCGATTGGCGGCACCGGCGGACTCACGATCGCGTTCGTGCTCGCGCTCGGGATGAACGCGTTCAGCTATTGGTTCTCCGACAAGATGGTCCTGCGGATGTACAGCGCGCAGGTGGTGGACGACCAGAATCATCCGCTGTACCGGATGGTGGCGCGACTGGCGCAGCGTGCCGACCTGCCGATGCCCAAGGTCTACATCATTCCGGATCAGTCGCCGAACGCGTTTGCGACCGGCCGCGATCCCCAGCACGCCGCCGTGGCGGCCACGGAAGGCATCCTGCGGCTGCTGCCCGAGAACGAACTCGAAGGCGTGATCGCCCACGAGCTTGCGCACGTCAAGCACCGCGACATTCTGATCAGCACCGTGGCGGCCACGCTCGCGGCGACCATCATGTATGTGGCCAACATGGCGAAGTGGGCCATGATCTTCGGCGGCGGCAGCAGCGATCGCGACCGACGTGACGGCGGCAGCCCGCTCGCGATGCTGGCCACCATCATCCTCGCGCCGCTGGCGGCGATGCTGATTCAGATGGCCATTTCACGTCAGCGGGAGTTCGCGGCCGACAAGGGCGGCGCCGAAATCGCCGGCACGCCCACGGGGCTGGCGAGCGCGCTCCGGCACATCGAAGCGGCGGCCAAGCAGATCCCGCTCGATGCGAGCCCGGCCACGGCGCACATGTTCATCATGCAGCCCTTTGCCGGTGAAGGCTTGATGTCGCTCTTCTCCTCGCACCCGCCTACCGAAGCGCGCATCAAGGCGCTGCTCGAGGGGCGTTAACCGATCGACGCACGCGCGTCGCGCACGACGTCTTTGACCGCACCGAGGTACCGCTTCGGTGCGGTCGTTTTTGCGTACAGCCGCAGGTAGCCGTCGAGCAGGTGCGGGTATTCCCGCTGGATGAATGCGAAGAAGTGCTCGCGCACGCCGTCGTCGAGCCGGGCGACGTTGGCGCCGATGAAGCGGGCGCCCGCATCGCGGATGGCGGTGAGGGTGTCGGTGATCGCGCGGCGTGAGGTGGTGATCCCGGGCAAGAGCGGCATCATCAGCACGCCGGCATCGATGCCCGCATCGCCGAGCTGACGCACCGCGCGCAACCGCTGCGCCGGTGACGCCGTGCCGGGCTCGAGTTTCTGCCAGGCGTCGGCATCAACACTCGGCACGCTCATGTGCACGGTGCAGCCGGCCGCGTCTCGCGCCGTGACCAGCACGTCGGCGTCGCGCACGATCATCGGGCCTTTCGTCACGATCGACACCGGCGTGTGGGCCTCGGCGAGGATGACGATCGCCCGACGCGTGAGCCGGTAGTGTCCCTCGATCGGTTGATAGGGATCGGTAGCGGTGCCGATGGCCACACCCTCCCGCGCCCACGACGCCCGCCGCACTTCGCGCGCGAGCACCTGCGGAAGGTTCGTCTTCACGAAGATCACGGACGAGAAGGTGTCGCCGGCGTCGAGCTCGAGGTGACGCTGGTACTTTCTGGCGTAGCAGTATTCGCACGCGTGCGTGCAGCCGCGGTAGGGGTTCAGCGCCCAGTGGAACGGCATGCCCTGCGCCCGGTTCAGCGCCGACTTCACGTGCACTTCCTGATAGCGCGCCTGATCCGCGCGCAGCACGGCGCCCTCGAGGCCCTGTTCGAGATCGCCGCCCGCCAGGCGCACGGCCTCAGCAATGTCCCGCAGCGACGGACCGGTCGCCTCCGGGAAGAGGGAATACTGGGCAGCGCCCACCTTTATTAAGGGGGTCCGGGTGATCCGGACTTTCGCTTTTTATTCTCTCTCAGCTAAAGCAGGTAGGCAAGGGCAAAGCCGACCTGGAGCACGAACATCATTCGATACATGTGCGCCCAAGACACGTGGTTCTCCTCCGTGGCGAGATCTTCCGGCCGCCGGAGCATGAGGTAGAGCACGTAGGCGCCGTAGCACGTCATCACCAGCCCGAGCGTATGGAGGTAGAGCGCATGGCCGGTGAGGATGCCCATCGCGGTGCCGACGTTGATGAGCAGGAACGGCAGGATGAACGACGGCGAGATCATCCACGCGGCCTTCTTCACGCCGTACAGGATCGGCAGCGTCTCGCATCCGCCGAGCTTGTCGCCTTCCATGTCGGAGAAGTCCTTGGTGGTCGAGGCGCCGAGCAGGAACAAGCCGAAGATCGCGCCGATGAACCAGGGTTCGGACGCCATCACGGTCTTGGTCGCCGACCAGCCGGCCACCTTCAGCAGCACACCGCGCGGAATGGCGATCGTGATGTTGGCCCACATGCCGAGGCGCTTCGTGCGAAGCGGTGGCACGGAGTAGATGTAGGTCGCGACCACCGCGACGGCGACGATCCAGAAGCACTCGTGCCGTCCCTCGGGCGCGACCAGCCAGGCCAGGATCAGCGTGAGCGCATACGCGATCACTGTGAAGATCCAGGCTTCGCGGATGGACATGCGGCCGCTCGGGAGCGGGCGCTTGCCCTTGTTCACGCGATCGATCTCGAGGTCGTAGATCTGGTTGAGCGCGTTGCTGCCGGCGTTGAAGATGGCCGCCATGGCCGCACCGATGAGCCCCGGCGTGATTACGGCCAGGCTCCACTCCTGCCGCGGATGCGCGCCGACAGCCGTCAACGCGCCGCTGATGAAGCCCAGTGCGGGCGCGACGAGCGTGAACGGGCGGGCGAATTCGACGTAGACCTTGGCTCTCATGCGCGGATCGGCTCAGGCAACAGCGGTGCGCCACCAGAGTAGCGCGAGCGCGGCGCCAAGCAAACTGTTGAGGAAGTTGAGGCTGTCGTTGTTGAGCACGCCGGAGGCTTCCCAGTGGATCGCCATCCAGCCTTCGGCGAAGGAGGCGAGCGTGGCGGCGATGGCGATCGGCGCGATCGCCGACGCGGGCACAAGGCCAAGCGCGGCGCCGATCGCGGCGAGGACGGCCGCGGCGGATGCGCCTGCCAGTGTGCCTTCAAGCGAGACCGCGCCAGACGTGCCCGGCGGCACGCGGCGGAAGTTCGTGACGAGAAACGTCGTGCGCCCGAAGGCTTTGCCGACTTCGCTCGCTACCGTGTCGCTGGCCGCCGTGGTCAGGGCCGCCACTGCCGCGATCAGCGCCGGCGCGGGGGCCGCCATCGTCGGCGACAGCGCCATGGCCCACGCCGCCATCCCCGTGTTCGCAATCGCATTGCCCGGGCCGCGTCGTCCGCCGCGTTCTTCGTCGATCCCGAGGGCAGCCTTGCGGCGATGCCCGAGCTTGGTGGTGGCTGCCGCAAATGCAAACGTCGCAAGCAGCATCACCCATCCCGGCCAGCCCGTGCCGAGCCAGGTGGCAAGGCCGATCGCCGCACCCGTCAGCGCGCCGCTGATCGTCACGGTGCGCGCGGCCCAACCGATGCCCGCGAACGCGACGTTCACCGCCAGTGCGGGCCACAGGCGCGCGGTGATCACCGGCACGGCCGTATGCATCGCAGCCGCATCGATGAACGTCAGCGACCACAGCACGAGCGCCGCGCTGAACGGCACGGAGATGTTGTCGTTGAGGCCGATCGGCACCGTCTCGACGAGGCCCGCGACGATGGCGGCGACAATCGCGGCGGCGATCAGCCACGTCGTCGACGGCGGCATCGTCATGCCGCGCGCGGTCCACAGACCGAGCGTGATCGCGGCGACGGCCGCGCCCGTGATGCCGGCGACGAGACCGCCGAGCGACTTCGCGCGATTCCATGGCAACGCGGTCGTGCGCACGTGGGCGCCGACCATCGTGGCCATGCCGTCACCAGCCGCGAGAATGCCCCAGCACATGGCGACGATGTCGGGTCGCGCCGGGAAGCACAGGATCAGCCCGAGCACTGACATTGGATAGATGGCGATGCCAGACGCCAAGATCCGTTCGAGATCGCCCGGCCGGAACACGCGCCGGTTCATGCGCGGCAGCACGAGCACGTTCATCGCGAGCGCCGTCAGTGCGAGGAGGGCGGCTTGCCACCACGTGAGATAGCGGAGGAGCAGCGCGAAGCTGCCGGCGCCGATGTGCGTGAGTTGTCGGGCGATCTCGGAGAAGCCCGCCATGCGGCTCAGCGCCCCGACGCGAGCTGTCGACGCCAGTAGTCGAGGAGGTCGGCCAGCGTGCGCGAGAGCGGCGTGGTGGCGGTCCAGCCCGTTTCCGCGTGGATCTTCGCCGGGCTGCCGGCAAAGTACGGCACGTCGTTCGGCCGAAGCCGCGCCGCATCCTGCTCGCGGGTGACGGTCACCGGCGACAACGCGATGAGCTGGTCGAGCAGCGCGCTCATCACGATCGTCTCGCCACGGCAGATGTTGTACGCCTGCCCGGTACGCCCCGTGGCCATCAGCGCCTCATACGCGGTGACAACATCGCGCACATCGCAGATGTCGCGCGCCGTATCGAGGTTGCCGACACAGATCGTCGGTGCCACACCACCACGTTCGATCTCGGCGATCTGGCGCGCGAAGCTCGATGCGGCAAAGGTGGAGGCCTGGCCGGGACCGATGTGATTGAACGGCCGCGCCACGACGATGTCGAGCTGATCGTGGACTGCGGTGTACAGCGCCAGTTGATCTTCCGCGAGTTTCGACAGTGCGTAGGGACTCCACGGTCCCAGCGCGTCGGTCTCGGTGACCGGCCGGTCGTGCGGGCGATAGATCATGCCCGACGACACGATGAGCAACCGGCAGCGCGGCGCGAAGCGACGGACGGCTTCGATCAGATGGTGCGTCCCGCGCACGTGGATGTCGAGATATTCACCGGGCTTGGCCCACGAGGCGCCGGTATGCGAGGCGCCGGCGAGGTGATAGATCTGCGCCGGCTCGGCGTCCCGAACCGCACGGGCCACGGCGTCGGCGTCGAGCAGATCCGCGCCGCGCCAGCCGATATCCGCTGAGAGTGCGTCCGGGCGTTGGCTCGAACGCGCCCAGCCTTCGAGAAGGCCGGCCGCACCGCGCCGCGCCAGGCGGTCGATCAGGTGCGTGCCCGCAAAGCCGGCCGCGCCGGTGACGACGGTCGTGCCGCGCGGCATGAGATCAGGCGTGGGGCGGACGGGACGCGTACTGCGTCTTGTAGTACTCGCGGAAGGCCGGATCGTTTTCCTTGATCGGCCGCCACCACCACTCGTTGTCGCGGTACCACTTCACGGTGTCGGCCAGCCCCTGCTCGAACGGCACCTGCGGCGCCCAGCCGAGCTTTTGGAGCTTCGCCGTGCTGAGGGCGTAGCGGCGGTCGTGCCCCAGACGGTCGGCCACCGGCTTGATGAGCGAGGTGTCGCGGCCCGTGAGCGTGAGGATGCGGTGCGTCAGGTCCACGTTCTTCACTTCGTTGCCGCCGCCGATGTTGTACACCTCACCCGGCGTGCCCTTGTGGATCACGGTGTCGATGCCGCGGCAGTGGTCGTCCACATGCAGCCAGTCACGCACGTTCAGGCCGTCGCCGTAGAGCGGGAGCGGCAGACCATCGATCGCGTTGGTGACGAAGAGCGGGATGACCTTCTCGGGAAACTGATGCGAGCCGTAGTTGTTCGAGGCACGCGTGACCATCACGGGCACGCCATACGTCGCCCAGTAGCTGTAGGCCAAGCGGTCGGCGCCGGCCTTCGAGGCCGAGTACGGGTTGCGCGGCTTGAGTTCGTCGGTCTCGACGCTGTGGCCCGTCGGCACGCTGCCGTAGACCTCGTCGGTCGAGATCTGGATGAACGTCTTGAGGGCCTTCGCTTCGCGGGCCGCTTCGAGCAACACGAACGTGCCGATGACGTCGGTTTTGATGAAGTCGCCGGCGGCCCGGATCGACCGGTCCACGTGGGTTTCCGCCGCGAAGTGCACCACGATGTTCGACTCGCGCACGAGCGGCGCGGAGATCTCGGCCTCCGCGATGTCGCCCTTCACGAACGTGTGGCGCGGGCTGTCGGCAACCTCCTTGAGGTTCTCCATCCGGCCGGCGTACGTGAGTTTGTCGAGCGTGGTGATGTGCCAGTCGGGATGCGTGCGATGTGCCCAGCGGACGAAATCCGAACCAATGAACCCGGCGCCGCCGGTGACCAGAACCTTGATCATGCTGGAATTATCTCCCAAAAGCTCCGAGCAGGTTCGCGAAGGTCCCGACGCCGGCCAGAGAGAACGACAGGTTGAAGCGCTTGTCTTGGGTGATGCCCGACACCGCGAGGCCCCCGAAGTTGTAGATCTGATATTCCATCGCCAGGCCGCAGCACTGGGCCATGTAGGAGAAGGTGTAGCGCTGCTGCAATTGCTGCGCGCGCTGCAGGTCGTAGCTCCACGACCAGCTCGCGTTGAACCGGCGGTCACTCGTATGGGCGGCCACCGAGGTGATGAGCGAGTGGTACACGCCGGTCTTGATGGTCAACGTGGTGTCCTTCGGATCCTTCGACAGGGTGTCCTGCTTGGCCCACGTGGCATTCAGCGTCAGGAGCGGGACGTTGATGCCGGCGCCGGCGCTGGTGGATCGGATGGCCCGGAACGTCATGTCGTATTCCGTCCGGCCGGTGATGTTCACGCCGGTCGCGGGCTGGACCGTGGCCGTCACGGCGATCGGCGAGAACTTGCTCGTGCCCGCGCCGTAGATGCTCGACTGGTAGTTCGTGTCGAAGAGTGACGCGGCCGCGTTCGTGTAGTACGTCTGCTGCACCTGGACCGACGCGATTTCCTGCGCCGCCGCCGGGCCGCCGGTGGCCGATGGCCGCTTCGCCAGCAGGCGGTTCGTGAGTCCGTAGGCCATGCTCGTGACGCCGCCGTACAGCATGTCGACGCCGTCATTCTTCGGTACGAGGTTGAACTCTTCGAACGTCGTCGTCTTCGAGATCGAGAAGTTGGGCTGGATGATGTGCTTCCAACGCGTCGCGTAGTCGCTGTTCGGCGTATCGAAAATGCGCGTGAACGTCGGCCCCGCGACGTCGGCCCGGAAATCAAAGAGGTTGCGCGTGATGGGAATCGGGGCCTGTGTGGTCGACGTGACCAACCGGTCGCTCCATCGCGTGTACCGGTAGCCGATCGTCGTCGTGATGCCGAGGAACGGCAGGTTGCCGATCGGCGTCCGCAGGATCGGGTTGAAGTCCACGCGGCCCACGTTGAGGCTCGAGGTCGGGTCGCCGATCTTGTTCTGCCGGATGATGCCGGCGTACTCGGCGGTCGCGCCGAAGTAGATCTTCGTCGGCCCGATCGGCGCCTGCGCAAACGTGAGGTTCAGCCGTGGCGCATTGCCCGTGCGGATCGCCGTCGTGGAATCGAAGAACACATCCGTGAAGCCGGCTTCCGTGCTGGCCAGCAGGCGTCCGTAGTTGCCGCGGAGGTTGAAGTTGGCCGATCGGGTGCTGTTGGTCGACGCCGTGAGCGACTGCTGGGTGACCTGCTGCGTGAGGATGTTGCTCGTGTAGTCGACGATGCCGCGGAAGTCGAGCGAGCCCGGCAGCTGTTGCACGACCGCCGAAGAGATCTGGAAGGTGCGCGAGGAGAACACCGAGCCGGCTTCGCCCGAGCCATTGAAGAGGGAGCCGCGGAACGAGCCTTCCGAACCCGGCGCCTGCACGTAGCGGTACTCGAGGCCGTAGCCCTGGCCGGCCTTGGAGGCGTATTCGTAGTGCAGCGTCGCATCCATGCTGCGGTTGATCGCCCAGAAGAAGCCGGAGCTGATCGTCTGGCCGCGGAGCGTCGAGTTGCCGTAGTTGGGCATCAGGATGCCGGTCGAGCGCTCTTCTTTATTGATGGGATAGCGCATCCACGGCAGGTAGAGCACCGGCACGTCCTTGATCTTCAGGACGTGGCTCTTCACCACGGCGTACCGGTCCTTCACGAAGAACATCTCCGCGCCTTCCACGCTCCAGCGCGGCGTGGCCTGCACGCAGGTCGTGAAGCGGCCGTTCGTCATCCGAAGGGTGTTCTTGGCGACGATCTCGACGGTTTCCGCGTCGAAGAACGCGTCGGCATTCGTGGCCGAGAGCGCCGACTGCGGAGTGGCTTTGCCCGTGACACCGAACACGCCCTGCACCTGCCAGAACTTGCCGAGCTTCGTCTTGACGTTGAATTCGATGTGATCCGCGCTCATGCGCTGGTCGCCGTCGATGAACGTGACGTGGCCGCGCGCCTTCACGACGTTGGTCGTCTCGTAGTACTCGACGACGTCGGCGAACAGCTGCGTCGCATCGCACTCGAGCGTGACGTACGGCGAGGCGGCGTCGGCCTTGGCGATCCAGGTCGGGGCGTCCGTGCCTGCCGGCACGCTGTCGGGCGCCGGTTGGCTGGCCGTCGGCGTGACCGACATCTTCTTCTTGCACTGAGAGATGTTCTGGGCCGTCGCGGACGCGGGCAGCAGGGCTACCCCCGTGAGGCAGAGCAACGTGAGGCACAGTGCGCGCGTCATGCGGGCTTCCAGTCTATGACAGGACCTCGCGGATCTCGCCCGCCAGATACAGCGACCCGGCGACCACGATCGGCTCGCCCAGTGTGGCCGCACGTTCGAGCGCCGCGAGCGGCGTCGCCGCCTCGTCCACCGTGGCCCCCGGGATGGCGCTCGTGATCGCGGACGCCAGCGTGGCGGTGTCTGCCGCGCGCGGCGACGGCATACGCGTGCAAATGAACGCCGAGGCGGCGGGCGCGAGCGCCTGAATCAGCCCGGTCACATCCTTGTCGCGCATCGCGCCAAAGACTACCGGAAGCGGACGACCGAAGGTGTCATGCAGATACGACGTCAGCGCCGCGGCGCCAGCCGGGTTGTGGGCGCCGTCGATGAGCACGCGATGCCCGCGCCACATCCGCGATTCGAGCCGCGCGGGCCACGACACGTCGCTGAGTGCGGTCAGCCGCGCGGGCACAGGCACGTGAAGCGACGTGGCGTCGAGCACTTCGAGCGCGCGGAGCGCCGTCACGGCGTTGTCGACCTGATGGCGGCCTCGCATCGAGAGCGTCACCGGGCCGATGCGTCCGTCAGGGCCATCCATCGTGAGCGTCGTCTGGCCATCGACGGTGTCGGTCTCGACCGTGATGCCATCCGGGGCGTACGTCAGCTGTGCGCCGATCTCGGTGGCGATGCGCGTGATCACGCCGCGGGCGGCATCGCCGTTCTGTCCCAACACGGCCGGGACGTACTTGCGGAGGATGCCGGCCTTCTCGGCTGCGATCGCTTCGATCGTGTCGCCCAGATACTGCTGATGGTCGAGGTCGATCGCCGTGATGACGGAGAGCTCCGGCGTCACGGCATTGGTGGCATCCAACCGGCCACCGAGACCCACCTCGAGCACCGCGACGTCGACGTCCGCCTGACGAAACGCCAGCAGTGCCAGCGCGGTTGTGGCTTCGAAGAACGACGGCGGCGAGGGAAGGGCCGCGGCGGCTGCGCACACCTGCTCGGCCAGGGCATCGAAGGTCTCTGTCGTGATCGCGACACCGTCAATCGCCACGCGTTCTTCGATGTGTGTGAGGTGCGGCGAGGTGTAGCGGCCCGTGTGATAACCGGCCGCGCGCAAGCCGCGCTCGAGCATCGCCGTCACGCTGCCTTTGCCGTTCGTGCCCGCGACGATGATGCTGGGGAAGGCGCGCTCGGGATGACCGAGCGCGTCGAGCAGGGCGTGGATCTGCTCGAGGCCGAGCTTGATCCCGACGATTTCGAGTGAGAACAGGTATTCCCGTGCGGTCATGCCGGCGCGGCCGGCGGGAGCCCCATCATCACGCGCAGGGCGCGCGCGAGCGTGGCCTTCAACTCGCGCCGATCCACGACGATGTCGATCATGCCCTTCTCGAGCAGGAACTCGCTCCGCTGGAAGCCCTCGGGGAGTTTTTGACGGATTGTCTGCTCAATGACGCGCGGGCCGGCAAAGCCGATCAGCGCCTTGGGTTCGGCGACGTTGAGGTCGCCGAGCATGGCGTAACTCGCCGTTACGCCACCCGTCGTCGGATCGGTCATCAACGAGATGTAGGGCAGGCCGGCGCGATCGAGCCGGCCGAGCGCGGCGCTGATCTTGGCCATCTGCATGAGCGACAGCGTGCCTTCCATCATGCGCGCGCCGCCGGAGCAGCTCACGACGATCACGGGCTGTCGGTCCGCAATGGCGCGCTCGATGGCCCGGGTGATCGACTCGCCGACGACCACACCCATGCTGCCGCCGATGAAGCCGTATTCCATGGCGGCGATCGTGGTCGGGATGCCGTCCAACTGGCCCGTCGCCGAGATGATCGCGTCGTTCAGACCGGTCGACTTGATGCTGGCGTCGAGACGCTTGCGGTACGGCTTCGTGTCCGTGAATTGCAGCGGATCGTTCGACCGCAGGTTCGCGTCGTGCACCGTGTAGGTGCCGCCGTCGAAGAGCAGCGCCAGACGTTCCTTGGCGCTCATGCGGAAATGGTGGGCGCACTTGGTGCACACCTGCACGTTCGCGACGAGATCCTTGTTGTAGAGGATCTGTCCGCAGGACGGGCACTTGACCCAGAGACCCTCCGGAACGCGGCTCGACTTGTCGGGGGCCATGATGGGCCGCTTGGTGCGTTTGAACCAGGCCATGGTCCGATCAGCTTATCAGGCGCTCGTGCGCGGAACGAAGTACCGCGTGCCGGCCGTCATCGACTCGATCTGCCGCAGCAGGTCGTCCAGCGCGTCGTCGCCCCACGACAGGTCGAACTGCGAGGTCTCGACGACGAGCAGCGGGGTTGCCGTGTAGTGGAAGAAGAAGTGGTTGTACGCCTCGTTGAGTTCCGCCACGTACTCGTCGCCGGGTGTGAGCGACTTGGGATCGCCCTGTCGACGCGCGCGGTCCTTGATGCGCTTCTTGAGCAGATCCGTCGGTGTTTGGAGGTAGATCACCAGATCCGGGGCCGCCAGGTCACGCGCGAGCAAATCGTAGAGCCGCTGATAGATGAACAACTCGTTGTCGTCGAGGTTCATGAACGCGTAGATGCGGTCGCGATCGAAGAGGTAGTCGGCGACCACGGTCTGCGCGAACAGGTCGCCTTGCCGGAGCGCCAGTTGCTGGCGATGGCGCTGAAGCGTGTAGAACAACTGCGACTGGAACGCCGCTCCGGGCTGGCCGGCGTAGAACGCCTCGAGAAACGGATTGTCCGCCTCATCGAGGACGACCGTCGCATCCAGCCGTGCGCCGAGGCGTTCGGCCAGCGCCGTCTTGCCGAGGCCGATCGGGCCTTCGATGGCGAGGTACCGGAAGTCCACGGCGGCACTCTATACCAAAGAACGGTGCGAAAGGTGCGAGGGGGCCGGAGTGCCACGGTGCTCGCAGGTGCGAAAGTGCGAGAGTGCGACGGTGCGGTACCATTGAGTGCCATGGGAAAACGCCTGCTCGTGTCGCTTGCCCTCGTCGTCGCTGCGGCGTGTGCCTCGGCGCCGGTGGCCGTGCCGGTCGCGACGACGGCGCCGCCGGTGATGGTCTCGCTCGACAAGCGCATCGGCACGATCCTGCGCCTCGAAGACCAGCGGTGGCTCGAGGACGGGGCCGGCGGCAGTCTGGTCACCGCGATGGGCGATCCCGATGCGCGTGTACGGCGCCGCGCGGCGAAGGCGATCGGGCGGGTCGGCATGGACGCGGGGGTGCCCCTGCTCGTGAGCGCGCTTGGTGATGCCGAGGCTGGCGTGCGTGCCGACGCGGCGTTTGGTCTGGGTGTGATGCGCGCCACGACCGCGACCGACGCGTTGATTGGCGCACTCGGCGATGCCAGTCTCGAAGTCCGTGCACGGGCCGCGGATGCGCTGGGGCTGATCGGCGAGCCCGCAACGCCGGGACCGGCCACGGCGACGCCGGCCGGCAACGCACTGGCTGCGCTCGGCAAGAGCTGCCGCGCCGACATCGCCGCGCTCGCGCCTGATGACGAGCGCGTGCCGCAGACACCCGCCGTCGAGGTCTGCCGCGCCATTGTGTTCGCCCTCACGCGGCTGCATCAGTACAACGCGCTCGCGGCGGTGGTCCTCGATGACAAGGGGCAGCCGGTGTCGTCGTGGTGGCCGGTGGCGTACGCCCTGCAGCGCGTGGGCGATCCGCGCGCGGCGGCGCCGCTCGGTCAGCTCGTGAATGTCGACGGCGTGAACACACCGGCGTTCGCGCTGCGCGGCCTCGGCGCGTACGGCGACCGGCGCGCGGTGGCGGCGGCGCGCGGCATCGTGGCGCGCCGCGCCGCCGACGTGCGCGTGCGAGTGGCGGCGGCGCGCATGCTTGGCCAGTTGAAGGACTCCGACGCGGTTCCGGTGTTGCAGCGCGTGATCGAGGACCAGGCCACGCCGCCGAATCTGGCGCTCGAGGTCGTCGCGGCCCTCGGGGCCACGGGCGATCCGCGTGCGTTCGATACTGTGTCCGATCTGTTGACCGCGAAGTGGGCGCCGATGCGTGCCGCGGCGCTGACGGCCGCCGCCCGCATCGACCCGGAGAACTTCCTGATCGTCGTCTCGGCGCTGCCGACGGACGCCGACTGGTCGGTGCGCGCCGCTCTGGCGACCGTCCTCGGGGGGCTGGATCCGGAACGCGTGCGCGGGGCTGTGGCCGCACTGGTGGCCGATAGCGATGTGCGTGTGCAGGCACCCGCGCTCGAAGCGCTCGCGAAGCTGGGGGCGCCGGATCTCGACGCGCGGATCGCCGCCGCGCTCGAAGCACCCGATTTCAACCTGCGCGCGACGGCTGCGGCACTTGCCGCCTCGAAGAAGATTGCCGGTGCGGCCGAGAAGCTCGCCGTGGCCTATACGCGCGGACAAACCGACGCCAACGGCACGGCACGCGCGGCCGCCGTGGACGCGCTGGCCGCACTCGGCAAGGCCGCGGCCACGCCGACCTTGACCGAGGCGCTGGCCGATCGCGATTGGGCGGTGCGGGTGCGCGCCGCGTCCTGGCTCCGGAAGCTTGGCGACACGACGGCGAGCCCGAAACGGCCGGCGACCCTGCGCTTTCCGGCCGACTACTACGAGTCGCCGGCGCTCCTGCGGCCGCCGTATTCACCGCATGCGTTCATCGAGACCAAGTACGGCACGATCGAGGTGGAGCTCAACGTCGTCGACGCACCGATGGCGACCCAGAGCTTCGTCACCCTCGCGCGCAAGGGCTACTTCAACGGCATGCGCGTGCACCGGGTGGTACCAAACTTCGTGTGGCAGGCGGGCGATGACCGCGGTGATGGCGCCGGCGGTCCCGGCTATTCGCTCCGCGACGAGCTCAGCGCCGACCCGTTCGTGCGCGGCACGATGGGGATGGCGCTCGATGGCGCGGATTCCGGCGGCAGCCAGTTCTTCATCACGGTGTCACCGCAGCCGCATCTCGATGGCAAGTATCCGATTTTCGGTCAGGTCGTGCGCGGCGGGGAATTGCTGGATCTGATCAGCCCGTTCGATGTCATCGACCGGATTCGTATCTGGGACGGCGTGAGTTTCTAGCCCAATAAAAAAAAGGGGACGGTCTCCCGTCCCCTTTAGGTAGAGCGTGAGCGGAAAAACTTACCGCTTCTTGCCGCCCTTCTTCGCCTTCTTGGCAGTCTTCTTCGCCATTGTCTTGTCCCCCCCTTCAGGTGGATTGTGCGAGGACGCGCTCCGCACTGCAGCGTCGCTGCCTCCCGGCACGCCAACGTGCACGTGCGTCGTCCGCGCTTCGTGGCAGGCATGATCGCGGGTCAAACAAGTCGCGCTCGAACGCCTGACAAACTCAAAAACGTGCGTGCTGGTGAAGCTAAAAAAAAGGCGTCGCCGTCGAGCGACACCTCACGAATTCACCAGATCTTGCTTGGCGACGACGAACTCAACAAATAGGGTGAGCCGTTGTCCTTCACGCAAGATGTAGATTAGGGACGAGTCGTACGACTGTCAAGCGCAAAAATTAAAAAAAGCTGGTGCGAACGTCTTGTTTGTCCTTGTGACGTTCGAGCGCGAGCGTGATCAGTCGATCGATCAACGTCGGGTACTCGACGCCGCTCGCCTGCCACAACTGCGAATACATGCTGATCGTGGTGAAGCCGGGCAGCGTGTTGATCTCGTTCACGAACACTTTGTGGCTTGAGCGCGTGACGAGGAAGTCGACACGCGCGAGTCCGGATCCGTCGATCGATTCGAAGGCGGCAATCGCCGCACGACGGACCTCGGCGGCGACTTTGTCCGTGAGTTTCGCCGGAATGATCGTCTTCGAGCCGCCGCTGATGTACTTGGCTTCGTAGTCGTAGAACTCGTTGGCAGGCACGATTTCTCCGGCGACCGACACATCGGGGGTGTCGTTACCGAGCACCGCGCATTCGATCTCGCGCGCATCGGGGATCCCGGCCTCGACGATGATCTTGCGGTCGAAGGAGGCGGCCAGATCGAGCGCCGCGTCGAGATCCGCCGCCGTCTTCACCTTCGAGATGCCGACGCTCGAGCCGAGGTTGGCCGGCTTCACGAACATCGGGTAGGGCAGGGCCTTTTCGATTCGTGCGCGCACCCCGTCGCGATCCGCGAGCTCGCGTCGCCAGACGACGACCCAGTCGGCGACCTTGAGTCCCTTGTGGCGGAACATTGTCTTCATCGCGGCCTTGTCCATGCCGATGGAGGAGGCGAGGACGCCGCAGCCGACGTACGGGATGTTGGCGAGTTCGAGCAGGCCTTGGATCGTGCCGTCCTCGCCGAGCGGGCCGTGGAGGACGGGGAAGATCACGTCGAGGCCGAGACCGGTAGCCGTCGTCACCGCATCCACATCCTCGCCATGGGTTTCGCGCGTGCGCGCTTCCCGGCGGTCGAGCAGGACGAGGCTGTCGGAGCTGTTGCCCGGGCGTGCCGGAAGGATCACTTCACGGCCGCTGCGCAGGCGCACTTGTTCGGTGCGCATCTGATCGATGACTTCCGCGGCGGATGCGGCGGACGGGGCGCGATCCGCGAGGATCCAGCGGCCGTCCTTCTCGATCTTGAGCGGGACCGGTTCGTATTTCTGACGATCGAGATTGGCGAACACCGCCGCTGCGGACGCGAGAGAAATCTCGTGCTCGCTGGATCGGCCGCCGAAGAGCACACCTACGCGAAGTCGCTTCACGGTCTGCCGACATTATAGGCTAAGCATTCATGAATGGAATTTTCACCGTGACGCATCGCGATGGTGCCGCACGGCGTGGACAGTTGCGATTGCCGCACGGCACGGTGGAGACGCCGGTCTTCATGCCGGTAGGCACGCGCGCTGCGGTGAAGAGCGTCACGAACGAGCAGCTCGAGTCGCTCGGCGCCGAGATCATTCTCGGGAACACCTACCATCTGCATCTCCGGCCCGGCGACGAGTTGATCGCGCGCGCCGGCGGCTTGCACTCGTTCATGGGCTGGACCCGGCCGATTCTCACCGACTCGGGCGGCTATCAAGTGTTCAGCCTCGCCGATCGGCGGAAGATCACGGAAGACGGCGTCACGTTCCGCTCGCACCTGGACGGCAGTTTGCACACGCTGACGGCGGAGTCGGCGGTGGACATTCAGGCGCGCCTGGGCAGCGACATCCTGATGATGTTCGACGAGTGCCCGCCGTGGCCGTCGTCGGAAGCGACGGTGCGCGATGCGGTGGAGCGGACACTGCGCTGGGCCCGGCGCGGACGCGAGCGATTGCTCGCCATGCGCGAAGGGCGCGTGACGGATGTGCCGCGCGCAACGCCCGGGCAGCTTCAGTTCGGCATCATTCAAGGTGGGACCTATCTCAACCTGCGCGACCGGAGCGTCGAGGGCACGTTGGCGGTGGGCTTCGATGCGTATGCCATTGGCGGGCTCTCGGTGGGCGAGCCGCCGGCCACGATGTACGACGTCGTCGCGCATACTGCGGCGCAGCTTCCCGAAGACCGGCCGCGATATCTCATGGGCACGGGGACGCCGGTCGACCTGGTGGAATCGGTGGCGCGCGGCATCGACATGTTCGACTGCGTGATGCCGACCCGCAATGCCCGCAACGGCCAGCTGTTCACGCGCGATGGCGTGATCGTGATCAAGAACGCCAAATACGCGGAAGACCTGCAGCCGCCCGATCCGGAGTGCACCTGTTATACGTGCCGGCATCACAGCCGGGCGTATTTGCGCCACCTGTTTATCGCCGGCGAAATCGCCTCGGCGACCCTCAACTCATTGCACAATCTGCACTTTTACCTTGACACCATGAGGGCTATCCGAAAGGCTATTGAATTCGGAACCTTCGACAGCTTTCGCCTGGACTTCCTCCGGCGGCAACAGAAGTCCGAAAGGCAGAACTGACCTGTGATGAGTCCCTCGTTTCTCGTCGCCATGCAGCAGCAGCCCGGGCAGCCGAGCATCGTCGTCCAGATGCTCCCGTTCGTGCTCATGTTGGGCATCTTCTACTTCCTGGTGCTGCGCCCGATGCGCAACCGCCAGAATAAGGTGCAAGAGTTTCAGGCTGGCCTCAAGGTGGGCGACCGCATCATCACCACGAGCGGCATCTACGGTCAGATCACCAAGATCGGTGAGCAGTCGGTGAAGGTCCAGATCGCCGACAAGGTCACGATCGAGATTGCCCGTGCGGCCATCGGCGGCCTGCAGGGTCAGGAACCCCTCGTCCCGGTCGGTGGGGACCAGAACGGCAACGTCTAATCATGTATAAGAACCTTCGCTGGAAAACCCTGAGCATCCTCGCGGTCGCCGCCATTGCGATCGTCGCGTTCTATCCGCCGCAGAACAAGATCAAGCTCGGCCTTGACCTCAAGGGCGGCTTGCACCTGGTCCTCCAGGTCAAGACGGACGACGCGCTGCGGGTCGAAACTGAAACGAGCGCCGAGCAGTTGAAGGACGCGCTCAAGGCCAAGGGGATCGTCGTGGGCGGCACGAAGGTGCTGAGCCTGACCGATTTCCAGATCGACGCCGTGCCGTCCGACAAGGACGGTGAGTTCCGTCAGTTGTTCGACGCGCAGTATGGCGATGCGTTCAACCGCGAGTCGGTGCCGGGCGGCACCTACATCGCCCGCATGAAGCCGAACATCGCGGAGCAGCGTCGCGGTCTGTCGGTCGAGCAGTCGAAGCAGACGATCGAGCGCCGCGTGAATGAACTCGGCCTGTCGGAGCCGCTCGTGACGACGGCCGGCAAGGACCGGATCATCGTGCAGCTGCCGGGCGTGTCCGACATGGCGCGCGCCAAGGACATCATCGGCAAGACGGCCGTCCTGGAGCTGCGGATCATCGAGAGCGGTCCGGCGCCGGATCAGGCGCAGCTGCTCGCCGCCTCGGGCGGTCAGGTGCCGCCCGACATGGAAGTGCTGCAGGGCAACTCGGGCAGCACGGCGCCCGGCGCGTCGGCGGCCAACGAGTTCTACCTCGTGAAGAAGGTGGCGGCGATCACGGGCCGCGACCTCAAGAACGCGCGGCAGACGCTCGACGAATACAACCAGCCGGCGGTCGGCTTCACGCTGAACAACGGCGGTGTGGCCAAGTTCAGCCAGGTCACGGGCGCCAACGTCGGGCGCATTCTGGCGATCATCCTCGACAACCGCGTCGTCTCGACGCCGCGCATCGAGAGCGCGATCAACACGGCCGATGCGCGCATCACGGGCCGTTTCACGACGCAGGAAGCCAACGACCTCGCGCTGGTCCTTCGGTCGGGCGCGCTCCCGGCGTCGCTCACGATGCTTGAGCAGCGCGAAGTGGGCCCGACGCTCGGCGCCGACTCGGTCAAGGCCGGCGTCTACGCCTCGATCATGGGCCTCGGCTTCGTCACGCTCTTCATGCTGGTTTATTACCGGCTCGCGGGTATCAACGCGCTCGTGTCGATCGCGATGAACCTCGTGATCCTGATGGGCTTCATGGCCTACCTCGGCGCGGTCATGACGCTGCCCGGCATCGCCGGCTTCGTCCTCACGATCGGTATGGGTGTCGACTCGAACGTGCTGATCTTCGAGCGCATCCGTGAAGAACTCAGCGGCGGCAAGAATGCCCGGCAGGCGATTGCGGCCGGGTTCGACCGCGTCTTCATCACCATCGTCGACACCCACGTGTCGTCGCTCATCTCGGCGGCGGTGCTCTTCAACTTCGGCACCGGCCCGATCCGTGGTTTTGCCACCACGCTCTTCTTCGGTCTGATTGCCAACGTGTTCACGGCCGTGTTCGTGTCGCGCACGCTCTTCGAATTCATCCTCTCGCGTAAGCCGGCCGCGACGGCCAAGCTGAGCATCTGATCAGGACCGGACGACGTCATGCAGATTTTTCATAACGCCAACTACGACTTCATCAAGTACCGCTGGCCGGCGCTGATCGGGTCGCTCATCATCATCTGGATCGGCGTCGCGTCGATCTACCTCAAGGGCGGTATCCCGAAGGGCATCGACTTCACCGGCGGCACCGTCGTCATCGTCGAGTTCAAGCAGCCGACCACCGAAGACGCCGTGCGCAAGGCGCTTGACCCGGTCACCACCGACAAGGTCGTGCAGGCCTACGGCAAGGAGACGGGGAAGAACCAGATCATGGTGCGCCTGCCCATGGCCGGTCCGGAGAACGGCACGAGCCTCGAGGATGGCGCCAAGCGCATCGAGAAGGCGCTGTCGGACGCGAACCTCAGCCCGACGATCGTCAGCAAGGAAATCGTCGGCCCGCAGGTCGGTGAGGACCTCCGCAAGGGCGGGATCTACGCCCTCGTGTTCTCGCTCGGCTTCATCCTGATCTACGTCGGGTTCCGGTTCCGCTTCATCTTCGCCGTGGGCGCCGTTGTCGCGACGGTGCACGACCTGCTGATCACGCTCGTGTTCCTCGCGTGGTTCCACTACGACATGTCGCTGAACATCATCGCGGCGATCCTGACGATCGCCGGCTACTCGATCAACGACACGATCGTCGTGTTCGACCGCGTCCGCGAAAACCTGAAGACGATGCGCCGTGAGCCGCTCGACAAGATCGTCAACGCCAGCGTCAACCAGACGCTCGGCCGCACGATCATCACGTCGGGCACGACGTTCCTCGCGGTGCTCGCGCTGTATCTCTTCGGTGGCGAGGTGCTGCGCGGGTTCGCGTTCACGATGATCATCGGCATCGTGACGGGCACCTACTCGACGGTGTTCATCGCGGCGTCGATCGCGATCATCCTGAGCCGGAAGGAAATCGGCACCTCGGCTGGTGCACCGGCCAAGACGCGGTCCGCGCGCGCGTAAGCCGCGATCGTGACGTTACTGCTCGCCGCGCTGCTCGGCGTCATCCAGGGGCTCACCGAGTTCCTGCCGGTGTCGTCCACGGCGCACCTGCTCATCGCCGAGGATCGGCTGCACTTTGCCGATCCGGGCGGTGTCTTCACCGTCTGCATTCAGCTCGGATCGATTCTCGCGGTCATGTGGGTCTATCGCGAGAAACTCTGGTCCGTGCTGACCGGGCTCACCTCGAACGGGCCCGGCCGGCAGTTCGGCCTGATGGTCGTCGTCGCCTTTCTGCCGGCGCTCGTCCTCGGCGGGCTCCTCTCGGGGTTCGTGAAGCGCGTCCTCTACGCCAGCCCGACCGTGATCGCCGTGGCGTTCATCGTCGGCGGCGTCGTGATGCTGATCGTCGAGAAGGCCCGCCCCGAGCCACGCATCATGCAGGCGGACAAGACGCCGCTGCCGACCGCCTTTCTGATCGGCTGCTGGCAGGTCCTGGCGCTCATTCCCGGCGTCTCCCGCTCGGGCTCGACCATCGTCGGCGGTCTCGTGGCGGGGCTCGACCGGGCTGCGGCGGCCGAGTTCTCGTTCTTTCTGGCGATGCCCACGATGGCTGCGGCGTTCACGCACGACCTCTGGAAGGCCCGCCATGATCTTGGGCAGGGACTCGGGCTCGAGATCGCCGTGGGCTTCGTGATGGCCTTCCTGGCCTCGCTCCTCGTCGTCAAGCCGTTCCTGCGGTTCGTGGGACGGTCCGGCTTTGCCCCGTTTGCCTGGTATCGGATTCTGGCGGGCGTGGTCCTCCTGACCCTCGGCTGGCTCGCACGGTAGGCTGACACATGATCCAGTGGTTGCGGCGCAGCGTGATCACGGGGTTCTTTGTGACGGTGCCTCTGGCCGTCAGCCTGATCGCGCTCGTCTGGACATTCCGGCTGATCGACAACGCCACGAGCGGGATCACCGAGCGGGTGCTGGGCCAGCATCTGCCGGGCACCGGGATTCTTGCGGCGGCAATCCTGCTGGTGGTCGTCGGCGCGATTGCCCGGAATGTCATCGGGCGGCGCCTGTTGGGCCGGGGCGAGCAGTTGCTCCTCCATATCCCTGTCTTCAAGACCGTGTATGCCCCGGTCAAGCAGCTGCTGGCGGCGTTCTCGCCCGACAACGAATACGGGTTCAAGCAGGTGGTCCTGGTCGATGACGCCGCACGTGGCGCCGTCCTGGGGTTCCTCACGCGTGAGTTCACGGTGGATCGCGGGCAGGGGCCGGAGACGATGATGGCGGTCTATGTGCCCACCAATCACCTGTATCTGGGCGATATCGTGGTGTGCCGTGCGTCGCAGGTGTCCTTTCCGGATATCTCGGTCGAGGAGGGGATCCGGGTCGTTCTGACCGGGGGCATGGCCCTGCCGGACGCGCTCCGGACCGGCTCGGACAGCGGGCACCGGCCGAATTTCTAACAACACAGTTCTAGGTCGAGGGCGTACGCGACTAATATGCATGCGCCAGCGTGATGACGCTGGGCAGGAGTAGGTGGATCTGATGACGGCAGGATGGTCAGGTATGAAGCGTGGATTGAAGATGGCGGCCATGGTGGCCGCGACGGTGTTGATGACGTCGGCGGCTGCGTGGGCGGCGCCGCCAGAGGGGGGCATGCAGGCGGCGGCTCCCGCGCATCACGGCGGGGAAGCGAACCTGATCCTGCCGGATCTGTCGCAGGGCTCGTTCCTCGGCGTCAACGGGCATACGTTGTTGTTCTCGGGGATCGCGGTGGCGGTGCTCGGTCTGTTGTTCGGTCTGGCGATCTTCAGCCAGCTCAAGAACGCGCCGGTGCACTCGTCGATGCTCGAGATCTCCGAGCTCATCTACGAGACCTGCAAGACCTATCTCGTGCAGCAGGGCAAGTTCCTGCTGATTCTCGAGGCGTTCATCGGCGTGATCATGGCGATCTACTTCGGTGTGCTCCAGCACATGCCGGTCGTCAAGGTGGTCATCATCCTGGCGTTCAGCCTGATCGGCATCGCCGGGAGCTACGGGGTGGCGTGGTTCGGCATCCGCGTGAACACGTTCGCGAACTCGCGCACGGCGTTCGCCGCGCTCAAGGGCAAGCCCTACCCGTGCTACGCGATTCCGCTCAAGGCCGGCATGTCGATCGGCATGATGCTGATCTCGGTCGAACTGCTGCTGATGCTCTTCATCCTGCTGTTCGTGCCGGGAGACTACGCGGGCCCGTGCTTCATCGGCTTCGCGATCGGTGAGTCGCTCGGCGCCGCGGCGCTGCGTATTGCCGGCGGCATCTTCACCAAGATCGCCGACATCGGGTCGGACCTGATGAAGATCGTCTTCAAGATCAAGGAAGACGACGCGCGCAACCCGGGCGTCATCGCGGACTGCGTCGGCGACAACGCCGGCGACTCGGTCGGCCCGTCGGCCGACGGCTTCGAGACCTACGGCGTCACGGGCGTGGCGTTGATCTCCTTCATTCTCCTCGCGGTCAAGGATCCGCAGATCCAGATCCAGCTGCTCGTCTGGATCTTCATGATGCGCATCGTGATGGTCGTGGCGTCGGGCCTGTCGTACTTCGTGAACGAAGCGATGACGAAGAGCCAGTATGCCGAGGCCGACAAGATGAACTACGAAGCGCCGCTCACGCGCCTCGTGTGGATCACCTCGATCGTGTCGGTGGTGCTGACCTACGTGGCGTCGAAGATGCTGATCCCGACGCTCGGCGGCGATGCGTCGCTCTGGTGGAAGCTCTCAACCGTCATCACGTGCGGCACGCTGGCCGGGGCCATCATTCCGGAACTCGTCAAGGTCTTCACGTCGACCGAGTCGGCACACGTGCGTGAGGTCGTCACCTCCTCGGAAGAGGGCGGGCCGTCGCTCAACATCCTGTCGGGTCTGGTGGCCGGCAACTTCTCGGCGTACTGGCTCGGCATCGTGATCATGGCGCTCATGGGTGTGGCGTACTACTTCTCGATGCTCGGTCTCGGCGCGAACCTGCCGGGGACCACGACGCCGCTGATGATCGCGCCGGCGGTCTTCGCGTTCGGTCTCGTGGCGTTCGGCTTCCTCGGCATGGGCCCGGTGACGATCGCCGTCGACTCGTATGGTCCGGTCACCGACAACGCGCAGTCGGTGTTCGAGCTCTCGACGATCGAAGTGATCCCGGGAATCAAGGACGACCTCAAGAAGAACTTCGGCTTCGACGTGAACTTCGAGAAGGCCAAGCACAATCTCGAAGAGAATGACGGCGCGGGCAACACGTTCAAGGCGACGGCCAAGCCGGTGCTCATCGGCACGGCCGTGGTCGGCGCGACGACGATGATCTTCTCGATCATCGTGGCGCTCACCAACGGGTTGACGGTCAATCTCGACAAGCTGTCGCTCCTGCATCCGCCCTTCCTGCTCGGGCTGATCACGGGCGGCGCGATGATCTACTGGTTCACGGGCGCGTCGACCCAGGCGGTCACGACGGGCGCGTATCGCGCGGTCGAGTTCATCAAGGCGAACATCAAGCTCGAGGGGGCGACGAAGGCCTCGGTGAGCGACTCGAAGAAGGTCGTCGAGATCTGCACGGTCTACGCGCAGCGCGGGATGTTCAACATCTTCCTTGCGGTGTTCTTCGGCACGCTCGCGTTCGCGTTCTTCGAGCCGTTCTTCTTCATCGGGTATCTCGTGTCGATCGCGCTCTTCGGCCTCTACCAGGCGATCTTCATGGCGAACGCCGGTGGCGCGTGGGACAACGCGAAGAAGGTCGTCGAGGTCGAGTTGAAGAAGAAGGGCACGCCGCTGCACGACGCGACGGTGGTCGGCGACACGGTTGGCGACCCGTTCAAGGACACCTCGTCGGTGGCTATGAACCCAGTAATTAAGTTCACTACGCTTTTCGGATTGCTGGCGGTAGAGTTGGCCGTCAGCCTGACGGCAGAGCGCGGTCCGATGCTCAGCCACGTGCTGGCCGCGGCGGCGTTCGTGGTATCGGCGTATTTCGTGTATCAGTCGTTCTACGGAATGCGCATTGGCGGCAACAAATAAATTTTCTCTGGGGGCACCGGACCGTTTTCATCAGTCCGGTGTCTAACGGTTGTAACAGTGTCTTCAATTGACACTGTTTTTCGGGACTGACTATAATCCCGGCCTTCGCAGGAGGCACTCGTGCCGAAAGAGATGTTCGGAGATGTCGTAGACCCATCGGTGAAGGTGGGCACGAAACAGTGGTACACGGTGCCGCTGTCGATCTTGGCGCACTTCGTTGTGCTCTTCTTGCTCGTCGTCATTCCGCTACTCGCGACTGACGCGTTGCCGGACGTGCCCTCGATGATGGCGTTCGTGGCGGCTCCACCGCAACCGCCGCCGCCACCACAGTTTCCACCTCCTCCTCCTCCTCTTCC
>CAYFLU010000002.1:0-78339 GCA_964343975.1 uncultured Solibacteraceae bacterium | reverse complement strand
TGGACGGCCTCTATTGTGTCAGTGACGGCCGGTCGCAGGCCAGTGGCGCAGCACGGAGAGCGTGGCGGCAGCGGCCGCGCCTTCTGCTGGCCCCACCATGACGAAGTGTTGCCCGTCCGGCGCGACGTCAAAGTTGCGTACCGGACCTTGCGCGCGTGCAAACCGGTCGGCGAAGAGACGCACCGGCTCACCAGCACGCGCGCCGTCTCGCATCGGCACGGCCCAGAGCGCGTCGGCCGTCCGGTAAAAGAGTTCACGGCCGTCGGCTGACCACGCCGGCTCGCTGGCGCTGGGATCCGCGACAACGAGCTGACCCGCGAGTCCTGTGGCGTCGTGTACGACCACGCCATCGGCCGCGATGGCCGCCCACCAGCGGCCGTCGGCTGAGAAGACCGCCCCGCGTTCTCGGGCGCCACCGACCCACGCGAACCGCGCCGTGTCCTGATCGAACAGCCACAGTCGACTGCCATCGGTGCCTGCGAGCCGGCGTCCATCGCGCGTGCCACCGCTCAGCCAGACGGCACGCGGGTCACCAGGGGTGCCCACCCACCGGAGTGTCGCCGGCGCATCGACGCCGACGGTCCATACGGAGGGTCCGCCCGCCGCCACCGCGAGCTCGCCGTCACCCGCATTCCACACCATCGAGGTCACTTGCGCGGCAGGCACGACGACGCGCCGCACCGCAGACGACACGGCGTTGACGATCAGCGCGTCCACCGCGCCAGCGCGCGCCAACACGGCGACGGATCCGCCGTCAGGCGACACCCGCGGTTGGTCGTAGTCGCCAGGCGGCACGTTCATCGCGCGAGCCTCGCCACGTCGGTCGATCCACCACAGGGAACGGGCCACCCGCGGCGCGTGCTCGGCCGGTACCGCCACCACCGTGCCCGACGGCGACACCGCCACCAGAGGCGTCCCGTTGGCGGTGACGGCCGGCTCAGTGACGTGCACGGCCGGCCCGGTCAACGCAAACGTCGACACATCAAACGGCGCGGCGACGAACCGGCCAGCATGCAGGAACAGTAGCCGGCGCGTGGCGACGTCGTACGTCGCGCGGCTCCCGCTGGTCACGCGCACGCGCGTCGCGTCTCGAATGGCGTGCACCTCGATCGTCCCGTCTGCACCGCCGACGCTCGAGACGACGGTGAACATCACATGGTCGCCGTCAGGCAGCAGCGTGGGATCGCGCCACAGCCCGGCGCCGGATTCGGCCGTCACGAGCCATCGCGTCGTGCCGTCGTGGGGATTCACACGCAGGATGCCGCGCGTTCGCGCCACAAGCAGCGTCCCGTCGCGACGCTCCACCGGAGACTGCGGATCGACCGTCCATACCAAGGTCGACTCCGGATCGGCGTCGGCGACCGATGAGGCCGCCGACAGATCGACATCGCCGATCCAGACCCGCGCCTGCGACACAAACGCGAGCCGCCGCCCGTCGGGCGAGAAGAACGGCGCCCGCGCCTGTCGTGGCGTGTCCAAGCACCGCGGCCGTGCACCCGCTGTCGTCGCAACGACGCACAGCTGATCTGACGCCGACACATAGGCGACACGCGATCCGTCTGGAGACACGGCCAACCCGCCGGCCTCTCCTACCGCCACCGGCGGCGTGAGACCGGCGATGTCTGCGTTGGCCGGCAGTCGCACGCTGCGCCACGCCGCCACCGTCGCCGTCACGGCTCCGAGAAGCACCACCGCCATCGCCAACTGCCACCATCGACGGGCTGGGCGGCCGCCAACCGTCTCATCACCGACCAACGGCCGGCTCACCACCACCCAGAGGACGAGCGCCCCGATCACCGGCAGATTGTTCGCATTCACCACGTAGGCAAACGGCCAGGCAAACACGTGCGATCGGTCGATCCATGTGAAGGGCACGGGCGGTGACATGAGTCCGTACGCGAGTGCGGCGCCTGCCACCGCGACCCGATCACGATCCGCCACCGCGCGCGCCAAGACAATCGAGAGCGGAACCAGCGCAAAGAGGTAGTAGTAATCGTGATTGCGCGGCACGGCGATGAACATGGTGAGGAACAGCACAGCAATCTCGTAGGGCGAGACCGATGCCCGTCTCCGCCCGAACAAGATCACGCCCAAACCGGCCAACACGAGCAGGCTCGCGAGGCGCCCGGCCGCAGCGGCCTGGGCCGCGCGATCCGACGGCAACCACAGCAAGCCGCCCCGGCCGAGGTCCACGAGGCCGCTCCAGTGAATGAACATGGAGGTGATTGAGAGTTCGTGCAGGCCTGCATTGGCCAGCGTCTCCGGCGATGCCAGGGCGGCGGCCACGCGGCTTTCCTGCCAGCCCAGCGTCGCTCCCGTAATCAACAGCACCGCCGCGATGGAGCTGGCCCCAGCCACCACGACGCGCCAGCGCCCACGCAGCCCACACCATCCGAGAAACCCGATGGGCAGGAACTTCAAGGTCGTGGCCAACCCCAGCCAGACGCCGGCGGCCGTCTCACGCGACGTCGTCAGCGCGCTCACACCAGCGAGCATGAACGCCAGTTCGACGATCTCGATATCGCCTGAGGCATAGGCCGTCGACAACGGCTGGAAGGCCATCCACAACCCGGCGATGACACAGAGCGTCCGCCATGACAGTCGACCGCGCACGTCCGCGAGGCGCCAGACCCAACGGAACGACAACACCAGACACACGGCATTCACGAACGCCCACGCGGGCGGCACCATCCACCATCGCGGCAGTGCGAGGAGCGGGAGGGTCACAAAGTGCAGCAGTGGTCCACCGTACCAGCCCCCCTCCCACACCTGTCCGGTCGGAAAATCCGGCCGCCAGCGTGCGAAATAGGGACTCGGAAAGACCGCCGCGAAATCGCCCGTGATGTTGTGAAGCGCCGGCCACACGGCGGACGTCGCCCAGCGAGTCACCGCGTAGGCCAGCCACAGCAATGTCGCGGCCGTCACGACACGGCGAGACACGCCCGTCATCGTCGCGCTCCCGAAAGTGACGGCACATAGGTCCGCGGACCAATCGTCACGGACGCGCGCCGACCGTCAGGCAAACGCAGCACCGCCTGCACAGAGGACGTGGCGAGCGCCACGTGGATGTCACGGCGGGCGGCGTTCAGAACGTCGAAGGCGGCCTCGCCCGGGCGCCACGGAGCGCGCCATTCCAGGGCGGACAGACGCACGGTCCTCCGGTCGACACGCTCGGCCGACAGCGCCACTGTGCGTGTCTCGCCCGGCCTCCCCGCGACGTCGACTTCAAGGGTACCGGCGGCACTTGCGACCACCTCATCGGAAATCCCCTGGGCATCGTGCAGCACAAACGCCATGAGCACGCCGTCGGGCACGCTGACCGACGCGACCGCCTCGTCGGTCGGCACCAGCACCGTGGTGGTCAGGCCGTTGGCCTGAACCTCCGCGTAGACACCCGCACGCGCCCCCACGTCGGTCAGCCGAAACACGCCGAACCCGGTGGCGAGGGCGATGCCGGGAATCAGCGCGGCGCGCAGCCACGCGCTACGGAACATGCGGCACCTCTCGTAGAAGTGACGGGCTTCCGAGGCTGCGCAGAATCTGTTCGAGAAAGTCCGTGAGGTGATCGTAGCTACGATGGGCGCGGACCCACTCGCCGCCCGCCACGCCCATGGCGGCTCGGCGCTCTGGATCGCGCATCAACGCCACCACGGCATTGGCGAAGTCGTTGACGTCGTAGCGCACCCCGAGTCCGCCACCGACCGTCTCCAGCAACAGCTGATGCTCGACCACTTCGAGATTGCCGACGACGGGCACGCCCATCGCCATGGCTTCGAGCGTTTTTGTCGGAGACACCACAGCGTGCTCGAACATCGGCCGATAGGGCGACACGGCGACATCAGCCGCACACAGGTAGCGGGGCACGTCGTGAAACGGCACCGGTCCAACGACACAAACATTGCCGCCACGAGCCCTCGCTGCCGATTCGAAGGCACGGCGCCGTTCGTCCTCGGCCGATTGATACGTGACGACCAGAAACGCCGCATCCGGAATCCGAGCCCGAACCTGATCGAATACGTCAAGCATCCAAGCCGGCTCTCGCACGGGGTCCAGCACCCCGCTGAACACCATGGTGCGCCCCTCCGGCAAGCGGAGTTCTCGCCGCACCGCTGCGATCTCACGATCGTCCGGCCGCGCCCCGGCGCGCACGCCCATCGGGAAGGCAAACGCGCGCCTCTCAGAGACGCCATCGACATCGACCATGTGCCGGCGTAAGGCGTCACTGATCGCCAGCACGGCATCAGCCCGGCGCGTCAACCGTCGCCGTACCGCGAGCCCAGCGTATCCGCGCACACGCATGTACCCGCCGGCCAGTCCGCCGCGTTCACGTCCCCGCGTAATCGTGAACTCGGCATCCGGAGAGGACAGCTGGTAGAGAAACGGAACGCCGCGGCGACGGGCCTCATGCGCCGCAACCGAGGCGTGCACCAGATCGTTGCGTACGAGGACGGCGTCAAACGTGCGGTCGGCGAACATGCGAAGGGCGTCCGCGAGCCACCTGCGCAGCCGCGCAGAGCGCCGCATGTTGTGCCATCGGCCGCCGAGCGGCTCGTCGGGAAAGCCGATGACGGTTCCTCCCCACGGGGCCTCAACGCGCGTGATGCCTGTCACGTTCGCCATCGGGCGAATCATGTCGACGTGATGCCCTCGTGCAGGCAGCAGCGTCTCGAAGACGGTGTTGACCACGGCGTGATTCCATGGGTAGGCGTATTGCGGAAAGACCAAGAGGCGCATGCGCGACTCGCTCACCGGCGCGGAATGATCAGCTCTGACAGCTGAAGCGACTTGATCCATGCCTCGCCCGGCGCCTTCATCAGCACCGGATTGAAGCTGGCGTGCCAGGGCTTTCCCTCCCAATGCGGCGTCACGAACACGTACCGCAGGCGCGTCCAGTTGGTGAAGGTTCGTCCCATGTCGGCCATGCGGCCGATATCGGAGCCCCAATAGAGCGCAATCACATCGGCCGTCGTCTTCAGATCGGCTTCGTAGACGTAGGCCGTATCGGGCTTGAGCGTCTGTTGCTGCTCGATCACCGCCCAGTTGCCGCCGCTCCAATTGACGTGGAAGGCATTGCCACGGCGGCCGTCCTGGACGACGTCAATCGTCCCCTTCGCATCAGGATTTGATCCCCATGCGTCGCGCCCTTTGGCAAAGTCGCCATTGACGAACAGGTTCGGGCCGCGCACGGCATCGGGCTGGGCCTCAAGACAGGCGCGGAGGAGCGGAATAGGATCGAAGCCGTCGAGACTCGCGGGCGCCGACTCGCGCATTCGCTGCCACACCCCAGCGCCCTCGCAGTACTGGTGCGCACCGGCGGCGGCGCCGAGCCACGCTTTGAGCGCCGCCGGAGTCGGCTGCGCGAGCGCCGCGGTCCGCGCCTGATCAAGTGTCTGGCGCGCCGCCTCCAGCGACACGCGATAGACGCGTAGCCGGTAACCGGGCCGATCACCGAAACGGGCAACCTCGACAAAGTTGGCCGGCGGCGCCGAGAAATACGCGGGACCGTCCCCCCACGCAGCGTCGTGTGACGCGCGCAGGTAGTACTCGTCGATCAACACCAACCCGTCGTCGATCACGCCCGGATCCTGGGGAGCCAGAACGATGCGGGGCGTGGCCACGTCGCGAATCGACGAGGCATGGCCCAGACGGAACCCCGAGACGTAGTCCAGCCGCTGCGCAAAGATCGGATTCTGGACAAAGACCGGCACCGTCGGCGTCTTCTGCAGAAAGCGCACGGCCTCGGCCATCGTCTCGGGCCACACGGCCCGGTAGACCGACGCCGCACGGTAGCTTGGGTTGAGCGACGCAACGCCCAACGCGACGAGATAGAGTCCGCACCACGCGAGATGGCGCGGGCGCAGCGCGCCCATGACGAACAGCGGCGTGGCCATCCCGGCAAGAATGACGAAGGCGGTCGCCACCGCCGACTTGGCCTCAAACGGCAGCACCGTCTCACCGGTAATGCCCCAGTCGAGATAGGTGGCGTGCCGCGTCCCCTGCCACGCGATGAGACCGACGAGCACTGCGGCCGTGCCGACGAGCACGCGCGCCTGTGCGGCCGAGAGCGACTGGCCGAGGTAGATCCCGGTCACGACGGCGGCCGGCGCCGCAATCAACAGGAAGTGGCGCGTGATCCCCACGCCCAGTGACGCGGTCGTGATGGGATCGTAGAACGCCAGCGAGCGTGTGCCGAACTCGAGGTACAGAAAGAGCGATGCGAGCCACAGCAGCGGCACCGAGGCTTCACGTCGTCGCGTCGCGACGAGCACCGCCACCGCAACGATCCAGAGTGGCGCAATCCACTGGAATTCGGGCGATCCCATGACCACGTGGGACCACCAGTCGGACGATGCGGTGACGATGGCGCGCGTCGACGGTACCACCGTCAACCACAGCCACGACATGGACCACGAGGTTTGTGACGTGTAAATGCGATAGGCGATCAACGCCGCGAACACCGCCGCCGCCAGGCCAACCCACGCGGCCACGCTCCGTGGCCGCCGCCACATCGCGTACACGACCAAGAACACCAGGATCAGCGACACCGCGGGCTTGCTCGCAAAACCCACTACGAGGCAGGCCAGCGCGCCAACCACGGCCGCGATCCATCGCCACCCCTTGGCGTGTTCAGCCACCAGTACCGCGTAGACCACGCCCATGCTGAAGGTGGCGATCGGCACGTCGCCCATCAACGCCGTGGATGCGGCGACCCCGGCTGGCAGAATCGTCCACACGAACGCGGACAGCAACCCGGCCGCTTCGCCTGCCACACGGCGGGCAATGGCGTAGGCCAGTAGGATCCCGGCGATGGCGCAGAGGAAGGTCCACGCAAATGTGGTCGCCTCATTGACGCCGAACAGCTTGTAGAAGATCGCCACGGGGCCGTACAGGCCCACGCGCGTCGTCGTCCCGACCGGCAGGCCCGGATAGTGCAGCTGGAAGACACCGTCGGCGACATTGCGAGCGAGGTGTGAATAGATCAGCGCGTCGAGATCCGCGAGTCCCGTGCGAAACAGCAGTCGGAGTTCGATGCCGAGGGCCACCACCAGGCCGAGCGCGGCCCATTCCGGCAGACGTCGAGCCGGCAGCGGCGCGGTCACGTCGTTCATCGCTTGTGGCGCCACGCCGCCACGAGCGCTGGGGCGGCGCTCACCGCAACCACACCCACCAGCGCCATGACCGCCGGCCCGATGAGATGCGCAGGCTGCTCGCGAATCGAGGGCGCGAGCAGGGCCACCGACGTCACCGCCGCAGAGAGGCACAAGAC
Organism: uncultured Solibacteraceae bacterium; assembly: GCA_964343975.1. Taxonomy (GTDB): domain Bacteria; phylum Acidobacteriota; class Vicinamibacteria; order Vicinamibacterales; family SCN-69-37; genus SCUN01. Next base: position 71,072 of record CAYFLU010000002.1, on the reverse strand, counting down.
GCCGGCCATGGCAACGGCAGACTCGGCCGACGACACGCCCAAGCGCTCCACAAGGAGCCGGCGCACCGCTGAGTGACGCCACGAGGTCGCACTGGCGCGCAGCCACTCGTCACCGAGGCGCGGCAAACCGCTCGTACCGACCGCCGACGCCACGACCAGTTCACGCGAGGCGGGACGCCGTTGCACGGCACGTCCGAACGCGGATGAGGTCCCCGACAGCGACCGTGCCAAGCGGACGAACCCGCGGCACACCACGCTCTGGCGGGCCACGCGGATCACCGGGCCAACCAGCACGCTGTGCTCCACCATCTGGCGTACGCGACGCCCGGGGCGATCAGCGGAGTCGGTTGGTCCCAAGGATGTCCCCGTTGATGTCGAAGGTCGCGGTCTTCAGCGAGAACGGCGCACCGGCCCGCAGTGTCTGGCCGTCGTATTGCCATACATCGGCACGCCACTGAGCAGAGACGCGCAGTTGCGCTTCCACCACCACGAGCGTGCCTTCCCGCCGCTCGACGCGGGTACTCGGCGCCAGCGTCTCCCGCTCGACCAGCGACTGGAAGACGATGCCGGGACGCACGGTGTCGCCTGGCTTCATCTGCTTCACAACGGCCAGCACTTCGGGGCGAACGACAAACCGCACCTGAACCGTCACGTCGGCGCTCTCGACCGCACGCACCGTTACCGCCTTTGGATACCGGGCCAGTTCCGTCGTCCCCGAGGCGTCAAAGACCGCGACGTCATAGCGGCCAGCCGGCAACGGCGGCAGTGCGAACTCGCCATGCTCGAGCGATACGAACGTCGGATTCACTTCGCGCCAGCCCACGAACATGCGCAGCGTCGGCTGAAAATGCTTCCCCGAAAACTCGATGCGCTGCGAATCGCGGGTCGCCTCGACCGTGGCGGGCATCAGCTGCTGGATGGTTGGCTTCGGCACCGTGATCGCCTTGGGCAGACGGACAAGTTCCTGCACCGTGTCCGACAGCACGATGTCGAACGTGCCGGGGGGCAACGGTGGCGTCGTCAGTTCCGCGCGTGTATCCGATTCAGCCTTGTAGCCGGCCTCGACCGGACCGACGGTCACTTTCAAGACCGGTGGAAACCGCTCGCCCTTCAGCGTGATGTGCTGCGGCTCGCGTGTGTATTCCAGGACCGCAGGCGTGGCGGACGCGATGGTCGGCGGCGGAGTGGCAATTACCGTGAACGCATTCGGCACACGCGTGACTTCCTGCGTTTCATCCGCCAGGAAGACGTCGTATTTGCCGGGCGGCAATGCCGGCGGGACGATCTCGGACCGCGTCGGCGTTTCAAAAAGATAGCGCGACGGGCCGCCCTGTCCCACGAACGCTCGCAGGTAGGGCCGCAATCCCTCACCGTTCAATACGAGGTGCTGGTTGGCGTCATTCGGCTTGAGCTGCGCCGGAGACACGGAAATCAGCTTGGTCGCCGGCGTCTTGAACAATCCCCACGACGCATAGCCGAGCGGAATCAATCCAAGCACGACCGCGACGACCGCGGCATCGATCAGGTTGACCTTGCCGAAAAAGCGCCCACGATCATCAAGCAGAGGCATCACGTGAATCTCCGGAGAAACGTCGCGCGGCCCACTCGAGCGAGACAGCGGCGCCCAAAGCACTGAGCCACACGATTATAGTCACCACCGAGTCACGGAACCGTACGAAGGTCCCGATGTTCCCGCTGAAGAGCGCCACGACCGCGCCGGCCACGATGAAGTAGCCGATGATGATCCAGGTCAGCGTGGCATCGCGACGCCAGCCGGCGACGGCGCCAATGCCGGCGAACGCGAACAGCAAGTACCACAGCATCTGCTGGCCGATGAAGACCACCATGGCCCGCGACTTGGCCTCCCACGGAATCGGTTGGATCACGAAGCTGCCGATCGCACGCACCACATACCGCCCGGCCTCATCCCACGGCATCGTGCGAATGCCGTCTGCGCCGTAGTCCATGTAGTAGTGCTGATCGAGCAGCAGATAGGAATACCCGACGGTGCGGACACTACCGCGCTGATAGTTGGCTGCGGTGGCGATCGCCTGCGTGAGCGGCGTGGCGACGCGCGGGTGCGAGAGCACCCGTCCACCAACCGTCAACGCGAGAACCGCCGCCAGCGCCCACGGCCACGCACGCCGTGTCATCAGCCACCCGATGACGCCAACCGCCACACCGCCGGCGGTGACAAACAGGGCGCTCGATCGAATGGGATCGATACCCCAACAACCCGCCGCCAGCGCGCACGCGCCAAGGAGCCGGCGGCCCACACCTGGGCCAGTCAGCACGCCGTAGGCACCGGCCAACGCCAGCGCCGTCATGAGAAAAAACAGGGGTTCCTTGAGCGCCGACACAGACCACACGAACAAGGTCGGCATGCACAACAGCATCACGAGGCCCAGCCACGCGGGAATCGGACCAAACGCACGCCGGGCGGTGCGAAACATCAGCACCGCAGCCGCGAACCAGAACACGACGTTGAGGAGGTGAACGCCGTACGGCGCAGGGCCGACGACGTACTGCCACACGCCGAACACGTTCATGAGACTCGTCCGGCCGTAGGCCTCGAGGACGTTGAAGTAGTCGGGAGGCGCCAGCGGGCGCCCGAGGGCGAGATTGACGAGCAGCAAGGAACGCCACTTGATCAGCCACTCATCGCCCACCAGCACCGGGAGCGACTCGCGTGAACCACCAAAGAGGAAGAACCCGGCCAACACGAGTGCGCGGAGCGCCAGCGAGGCCACCAAGAGGCCGATGACCCAGCGCCGCTCGCGTGGGGAGGTTCCACGCTGAGCCCACGTGACAATCCCGCCAAGAGCCACACCGCAGATGACGAGTGACGGCGAGGTGGCGTAGGCCACGCCGACCGCGACCCCGGCCACCACCGCGCCGATCAGAGCGCTTCGAGACAGCTCAATCACGGTCCGTATTATTTCACTGGCGACGGGTTCTCGCCTCGCACCCGCTGCGCGGACGCCGCCCGTAGGTCGTCGTACAACGCCACAGTGTTGTCGAGCAGGCGATCGAGACCGAATCGGGCCACAACATCGGCGCGGGCGGCCGCCCCCATGGCGTGCCGCCGTTCGGGCGCCTCCAACAACGACAGGGCCGCATCCGCCAATGCCTGGCCGGAGCCGAACGGCACCAGCACACCGCGCTCTGGTCCCGTGATCACATCACGAACGCCGCCGACGTCCGTGCTGATCCCGGGCACGGCGGTCGCCATCGCCTCCATGAGCGCGACCGGTGTGCCCTCATTGCGTGAGGTCAGCACGAAAAGGTCGGTGGCGCCATAGAGGGTCGCCAGATCCTTGCGCCATCCCAAGAACCGCACGGCCTCTCCGAGTCCGAGCGCGGCGGCTTGCGCTTCAAGCGTCGCGCGCAGTTCCCCATCACCGGCAATCAGAAAATCAACGTCGGCCCGGCGGCGACGAATGGCCGCGGCCATCTCCAGAAACAAGTCGTGACGCTTGATGTCCGTCAGGCGGCCGGCGGTGGTGACGACCAGGCGCCCAGGTGCCACGCCGAGCGCGGCGCGCGCCGACCGGCGCGCGTTGTCATCGACGGCCGCGAACGGCGCGAGGTCAAGGCCGAGCGGCACGACCCGCACACGCTCCACCGGCGCGACCGCAAATGTCTCGACGAGGTCCCGTGCCACGGCCGGAGCGATCGCGACGACGATGTCGGTATGCCGCGCCAACCAGCGTTCGATCGCCAGAAAGATCCGCGTGGACAGTGAACCGAAGTACCCCTCGAAGACGTGCCCGTGATACGTGTGAGCGATTCCGGCCGGATGCTCCCGGCCGATCGTCAGGTTGTATCCGAGCGCGGCCAGCCGACCAATGGTTCCCGCCTTGGCCGTGTGCGTGTGCACGACCGCCGGCCGCAACCGGCAGAATGCGCGATAGGTCTGCCACAACGCTCGCAGGTCGTCGAGCGGCGCGACCTCGCGGCGAAGCCCCGCGATCGGCTCTCGATCGATCGAGGGAGCGAACAGGTAGCTCATGTCGCCCTCGCCGGCCGACAACTGCCCATGGAACAGACGCGCCACATAGCCGCGCTCGGGAAGATGGTCGGCCACAATCGCCACCTGGGTGGCGGGGCCGCCGACATTGAGGCGGGTCAGGACCAGCGCGACGCGCGGCATTGTCACGACGCGGCGTCGGCGACGAGCGACTCGAGATCGACGCGTAGTCTCGACAGTGACACCCCGTGTTCGCGGCACAACCGCTCGAGTTGACGCTGGCGGAATTCATCGAAGGTGCGCGCGCTGATGACGACGCTATCGAGTTCCTTCGCTTCAATCATTGCGATCAGCCTGTCGGAGCCGCCGAGCACGGGATAGCCATGCAGACGCACGCGCCGCTTCAGCGGATCGTCATCCACAAAACCGAGCACCTTGTAGGTCGTGGTCGGATGCGAGAGTAGTTCACGGAGCGCCAGCACCCCGCCATCTCCCGCGCCATAAATGACCAGGCGATGGCCGCTCTGCCGCTGCCGATGGGCGAAGTCACTCAACAGGCGGAACGATGCGCGCGATCCCACCAACAGCACCATGAGCAGCACCGCGTGGATCGCGAAGACGGCGCGAGAGTACCCCTGAAAGCGGTAGAGATACAGGACCGCCAACTGCGCCACCACGGTGCCGACAAACACCGACCGTGCGAACGACAGGACGTCGGCCAGCCCGAAATGCTTCCAGACACCCCGATACGATCCGACGATGAAGAACGTGACCATCTGCACACCGACCACGAGCGGCAGCGTGTTGATGAACGCAAAGAAGTTGGCCACGAACGCACGGTCATCAAAGTGCAACCGGTACGCGCTGTAGTAGGCCGTGACCACGAGGCAGAAGTCCAGGAGCACTTCGGCCGCCCGACGACGCTGGAAGATCTCAGTCACGACCGGCGTCATGCGACCTTGCGTCAGCAACGTCAGATCGCCCTCCGCGTAGACCTTCACCCGCGTGAGGTACACGGCGAACAGCACCGTCGAGACGAAGAACACGAACGCCGCGAGAATCGACCAGCTCTCACTGGAGTGGCGCACGATCACACCGACGGCACCAGCAAGCGCGGCCAGCCCCCACAGCACGGCGACGGCCGCGCGTTCCGACAGCCCGATCGCCACGAGCCGGTGCGACGAATGATCCCGGCCGCCCACAGATGCCGAGCGTCCCGACAGCAGGCGGGCCACCGTCACGAGCGACGTGTCGAAGATCGGAACGAGCAGGATCGCGATCGGAACGAGCACGACCGTGAGGAACTTCACGCCCAACCCCGTGGCCGGCACGATCGGCGACACCAGCGACGCGCCAGGCTGCAGTGCCATCGCGGCGAGGCTCAGGCCGAGAAAGAGGCTCCCGCTGTCGCCCATGAAAATTGAGGCCGGCTTCGCGTTGTAGACGAGGAACCCCAGTGCAGCGCCGGCCACCGCCGCCGCGTAGCGCACCATATAGAAGGTCGGCTGGCCCGGCGTGACGGGATGGAAATTCACGATGAACGCCGCGGCCGCCACGACCGCCACGCCGGCGCACAGCCCGTCCATGTTGTCGAGCAGATTGAACGCGTTGACGATGCCGGCCAACCAGAACAAGGTCAGGACGCTATCGAGCGTGATCGAGTGCGACCAACCGAGACGATAGTGAAGGAACAGAAAGACCGATCCGATCGACAGCTGCGCGATGAGCTTGGTGGCGGGCTTCACGCCAAGCAGGTCATCCGCCAGGCCAAACAGGAACATCCCGGCGGCACACACGAGCAGGGCCGGCTGGCTCCGCACGCCGTCGAAGTACACCGCCGTGCCAAGTGCGGCCAACGCAATGGCGACGCCGCCAAAGAGCGCGGTCGGCTTTTGGTGCCACCGGTCCTGTTTCGGCTGGGCCACGGCCCCGAACCGGATGGCCACGGCGCGCGCCACCGGCACGAGCACCAACGCCGCGCTGAAGGCTGCCAGAAACGGGTACAGGACGAATCGCACTCAGATCCAGCCTTTCCACCAATAGACAAGGATCGCCACGTACTCTTGCAAGAGCCCGCGCAACTGCTCGACCGACGCGCCACGATCATGGGTATAGAACTGGCTCAGCGAGACCGGCGTGGGAACGACCGAGATCTCCGGCGCCAGCTTGCGCCACGTCAGCAAGGCCCGGCGCATATGATACGGCGAACTCACCAGCAAGATGCGGCGCCACTGGTGCTGCGTGAGGATCTGCCGGCTGAAGAGCACGTTCTCGCGCGTGTTGGCCGCGTTCGTCTCGAGTGCGATCGCCTCGGCGGGAATATTTCCGACGGTCACGGCCAGGTCGCGCATGATCTCGGCCTCGCGAAACGGCCCCACGTAGCCCGACGAAAAGAGAATGTGCGTGGCGTAGCCGGCACGATAGAGATCGATCGCTTCCTTCACGCGCTCCTGATACCCGCCTCCCGCCAACCCCGACTCGCCCACGCCGCCGGCAAACACGACGATGGCATCGGCGGCCTGAGGGGCTGCGGCCTGGCGCAGCGGCGCGGCGAGCCACCACGGCAAATTCGTCTGGAACAAGAGGAGGAACGTCAGTAACAGGGCACCGCCGCCCCAGACGACCCGACGACGCGCGGCTCGATACAGCCGGCGCAGGCGCAGTTCCCATGACCGCTCGCTCCGTCGGCGGGCAATCACGCCCTCGATCAGTGCGGACATCTGCGCAATACGGCCGGACCAGCTATTCCGGCGGGCGATCGAGACCCGCGCCGCACGCACCTCCGGGGTCGAGCCGGCCAGGGCGCTACGCACAGCGCGTGTAAAGGCCTCCGCCGTCGGCGCCACCGCCACGGCATCGTCATGGTCGGCATTGAAGCGCCGGATCTCTGGCAGATCGGTGGCGACGACCGGAATGCCCATCGCCAGATACTCGTTCAGCTTCGTCGGATAGACGTTCGCCGTGTATTCGTTGCGCACATAGGGCACGAGCCCGACGTCAAAGCCTTTGATGTAGCGCGGGACGTCATCATGAGGACGTTGGCCGAGCAGATGCACGTTCGGCACGCCGGCGAGCCGCGACGCGTCGGCGTGCTGTGGACCGACCAGCGCAAACGTCACATCCGGCATGGCCTCCGCAGTGGCGCGCAACAGGTCGAAGTCGATCCACTGATGGATGCCGCCAACATAGCCGGCAATGGGCCGCGGCAGCGCGGCCAGATCCTCCGGGATCCCGCCGTCCTCTTCGCGGACCTTGTCGAACTTCGCAAAACTGACGGCGAAGGGAAACAAGTGAACGCGGTCGGTGAACTGTGCGGCGCGCTGACGCAGCTTCTCGGAGGTGACGAAGACGAGATCAGCACTCTTGAAGAGACGCGTTTCCGGTGCGGCGATGCGCCACGCCCCCGGCGAACTCGACGCGAGATCGTCGATGCAGTAGTAGATCGTCACGAAGGGGTCGAGATCCCAGATCACATCCTGCACGAGCGGCGTCGGCAGGAATGTCCAGACAATCGGCCGCCCGAAACCTGCCGCATTCATCCAACGCGAGAGTGACCGTCGCATCAGCCAGCGATTGACCGCGCGCGCCAGACGGGAGTACGGAAACGGCAGGATCATCGGGGAGTGGACGAACAAGTTCGGCCGCTCCTGACGGAATCCTTTCGTGCTGCGCCACCAGTTCGTCATCCGCTTGCGCAAACGCGGCATGTCCTTGAACGACGGCCGACGGAGCCCGGTGTTTTCAACAAACAACACCCGGTTGCCGTTGGCGGCTAGCGCCGACATGATTTCCTGATGGCCCTGCCAGATGAAATGCCAATCAATCGACGACAGGCACACGATGTCCCGGTTCTGCAGGAGAGGGCCTTCGGTCATACCGCTACCGACGTACGGTACCAAAGTTCGAGCACCAAGAGGGCCCAAAGCTGGTGCGCATGGTCCCGCGCGCCCGTGCGATGCTCGGCCAGCAGCGCCGTCAGTGCCGGCTGGTGTAGCCACCCACCCGCTGCCGCCGCGGACGACTCGAGATGCGCCGCGGCGAAGTCGTAAAGCGGTCCGCGCAGCCACGCGCCAATGGGCACCGCGAACCCGCGTTTCCGTCGATCGAGGATGTCGTCGGGGAGCAGGCCTGCCATGGCCGCCTTCAACAGGTGTTTGGTGCGTCCCCGGCGCAACTTCAGGTCGGACGGCAACGACGCCACGAACTCGGCGAGCGCGGTGTCCAGCAACGGCGAACGCGCTTCGAGTGACGCCGCCATCGTGGTGATGTCCATCTTCACGAGCAGATCCGTGGGCAGATACACGTTCGTGTCCACCGACAGCATGGCATCCACGGCATCGAGCGCGGCCGCCTCCGCGTACGCGGCCCGCACCGCCGCTTGACCGTCGGCGGCCGGCGGCGCCATGGCGCGAATCAGGTCCGGCGTGCAGACGCCGGCCCAACGTTGATACCGGTCCGCGCGATCCACCGCTGCGGCGTTGAGAAAGCGCCCGGCCCGCGACCGCCCGGAGACTCCAGCGCGTCGCGCCAGGACGGCCAGGAGCCGGACCGACCGCTGCTCCGCCAGCCAGTTCGCGCGATGCCGCCCGTAGCCGGCAAAGATCTCGTCACCGCCATCGCCGCTCAAGGCCACGGCCACATGGACTCTGGTGCGCGCGGCCAGATACGCCGTGGGAATCGCGGACGAATCGGCAAACGGCTCGCCAAAATGACGGATCAATCTCGGCAGGATCTCGACCGCATCCGGTCGCACGACGAACTCTTCGTGCGTGCATCCGAAGTGCGCCGCCACGCGACGGGCATACGGCAGTTCATCGTACGCCGCCTCTTCAAATCCGATCGAGAACGTCCGCACATTCCGTCCATGGCGCGCCATCATGGCGACCACCGCACTTGAATCGACGCCGCCACTCAAGAACGCGCCCAGCGGCACCTCACTCATCAGGCGACGATCGACCGCCGCCGCCAGACGTGTGCGAATCTCCTCGACGGCCTCCGTCTCGCTGATGCGCACCTTCGGCGCGAAGCGCAGCTGCCAGTACCGACGGACCTCGATCCCGCGTCGGTCGGCGGTGAGCACATGCGCCGGCGGCAACTTCTTGACATGCCGGTAGATCGTCCGCGGCGCCGGAATGGCCATGTACGCGAGGTAGTCGCCGAGCGCGATGCCGTCGAGGTCGCGTGCAATCCCGGGGACGCACAGCAGACTCTGCAATTCCGAGGCGAAGGCCAGGCGGGCCCCGTGGGCCCAATAGCAGAGCGGCTTCTTGCCGAACCGGTCACGCGCAAGCAACAACCGCTCCGCCCGGCGATCCCAGATCGCGAACGCGAACATCCCGTCGAGGTGCTGCACACACGCCTCGCCGTACTGCTCGTAGGCGTGCACGATCACTTCCGTGTCGGCGCGCGTGGCGAATCGATGTCCGAGTCCCTCCAGCCGCGTCCGCAACTCGGCATGGTTGTAAATCTCGCCATTGAGGACGGTCCAGATCTCGCCGGTCTCGTTGCTGATCGGCTGGTGTCCGCCCGCCACGTCGACAATGCTCAGCCGGCGATTGCCCAACGCCGCCGCGCCGCCCGACGCGCTCCCCGTCGAGACCACCACCCCGGCGTCATCAGGCCCGCGATGTCGCAACGCATCGCACATGCGCGACACCAGCGCCTCGTCCGGCACGGTGCCATCAAAGTGCGCGAGGCCGGCAATGCCGCACATCAGTGCGTCACCACACGCGCATAGGCCGCGACATACGCCGCGCCCATGGCCTTCGCGCTGAACTCCTGCGCCACCCGTGCGCGCGCACGCATGCCCCACGCGCGCGCCGTCTCGGCATCCGCCGCCAACGCGGTCAACGCGTCGGCCAGCGCCGCGACATCGCGCGGGGGCACGAGGCGCCCCTCTCGGCCGTCGTCGATGAGACGATCGGTGACGCCGGGCAGTCGCGTGGCGACACACGCCGTGCCACACGCCATCGCCTCGAGCAAGGCGTTCGGGAGACCTTCACGGGTGGACGGCAACACGAAGACATCGGCGGCCCGGTGATAGTCCTCAATGCACGCCGTGCGCTCGACCCAGATCACCCGGTCGCCCACACCGGCATCCGCGGCGCGGCTTCGAATGCCGTCAGCCAGTGCCGGATCGACCTCGTAATAGGCCGACCGGGTCGCGCCGACCAGCACGAGCACCTGATGGGGGTCTCGTTGCGCCATCGGCAGCCACGCCTCAAACAACACGTCGGGACATTTCTCGTGGGAAAAGAAACCGACAAACAACGTGACCCACGCGTGCCGCGGCACGCCGACGCGCGCCCGGAGTGCGGATCTCGCGTCTGACGAGGCCGGCGAGAACCGCGCCAGATCCACGCCATTCGGAATGAGGCAGAACCGCTGCGGTGGCAGTCCCGCCTCGCGATACAGCTCCGCGAACCGCGGGCTCACACCGAAGAACATCGTCGCCTGGCGATAGCACCAGTTCGCCAGCGCGCCGCGCGCCCGCATCGACATCGGATCATCGTGACCGACCGACGTGAGCTTGATCACGATGGCTTTGCCGAGGCAGCGGCCGATCACAATGGCCAGAACGGTCTTTTGCGAGAACCCGTGGAAGTGCAGGATGTGGAACCGGCGCCGTGTCCGCCACAGAATCCGGCACATCCGCCACGCGGCGCGCACCTTGGATGAAAACCGCGACGGATCCACGGGCACACGCCACACGGGAATTCCGTCGCGTTCGTCATCCAGCGGCAGCGACGGATCGGTCACGGTGGTCAGTACACCGCAGTCGACGGCGGACCGGATCTCACGGATCAGCTGGCGACACTGCAAGCCCGCGCCGCTCATCTCGGGGTCGTACGCGCCAGTCACCATCAGCACGCCCGGCCGCGCCGCGCGGTCACTCACGACGACGAACGCCTTCGCATCGCATCCCACCACCACGCCGCGCCACCTCCGGCAACGATCAGGAGCAACGGCTCGATGGCCCACCGATGCCGCCCCTCGACGTAGTACGCGCTTTGCAACGCCGATAGCGCCAGCAGGAACAATCCGAGCAGCACCAGCTCCTGCCGCCGGGCGGGCGTGCCGCCGACGATCACCGACCGCACGCCCAGAGCGGCGAGCACGAGTACGCCGGCATAGAACGCTTGGTAGGCCAGCAACCAGCTCCGCGCGTAGAGTGTTCCGATCTGCGGACTGAACCACCAGAACGCGTAGAACTTCATCGCATAGAGCTTGGCGGCCCACCCGGGATGCTCGCGGACGAAGGACAGCGCCTGGTCGGTGAACCACCGCGACTGCGCCAACTCATTCGGCTGCGAGCGCATTTCCTTGTAGGCCGCCGGCGGCAGCAGGTCGAGCACCAACTGATCCGGCCTCGCATACGAATGCCCGGTCGCATTCGGGTTGTTGCCGTCCCACAGGCTTTCGCCGTCGGTCGTCAGCATCCACACGAACGCGTGGTGGATGCGGATATTGCGCGTCGCCCAGGGCGTGATGACCGCCACCGCACAGAGCCCCGCCACCACCATGCGTGCGAGGTAGTGCCGCCACGCCCCGTGGCGATGACACCACAGCATCCACACCGCGGCCACCGGCAGGAACACGACCGCAGTGCCACGCGAATGGGCGCCGATCCCGACGATGACCCCCGCGGCGATCGCGCGACCGACGGTCGGACGCTCGTGCAGCCGCCAACAGAAGAAAAGAATGAGTGTGAAGAAGAGCGCATCGAACGTCAGATCGTGCGCTTTTCCTGACGCGTAGACCGTCAATCCCGGATGGACGGCCATCAAAGCCCCGGCCAGCCAACCGGCGCGGCGCGATGCGAACAGCCGCTCGGCCATGACCGCGATCAGAACCGCATGGGCCGCACTCACGATGCCCTGCAGCGCGACGACCGTGCCGACCGTCCCGCCCAGCCAGTAGATGGCGGCGCAGATCCCACCGAAGAGCGGCGCCGCAAACGAGTAGTACCAGACGCCGAGATGGTAGAAGCGGTACCCCGTCCCCGCCACCACGCTTCGCGCGATGTCCTCGTATTCGTTCAGTCCCGGATGGCGATAGCCGTCGAGCACGAGCGCGGCCAGGACACGAACCGCTAGCGCGCCCGCAAACAGCCCCCACAGGTCGAGACGCCCTCGACGCGGCACGGCCGATGTCATCAACAGGCCTGCACAGCCTCGATCACGTGCGCCTGTTGGTCGGCCGTCAACGCGTTGTAGAACGGCAGACGCAGCAGCCGGTCGGCGAGGCCTTCGGTCACCGGACACTGCCCCGGCCGTCCACCGAACTTCTGCCCCATGTCCGACAAATGGAGCGCCTGATAGTGAAAGACGGCCTGTACGCCGTGCGCCTTCAACTGGACAATGGCCCACTGACGGTCCTCGAGCGACGGAAACAGCAGGTAGAACATGTGGAACGACTGATCACAGTGAGCCGGAATGAACGGTCGACGAACACCCGAGGATTCGCACCACCCTGCCAGCGCGTCGTTGTAGGTGTGCCACAGCCGGGCGCGCGTGGCCTGGATCGCGTCACGCGCTTCCAGTTGCGCGAGCAGGAACGCCGCGAGAATCTCCGACGGCACATAGCTCGAGCCGATGTCGACCCATGTGTATTTGTCGACTTGCCCGCGAAAGAACCGGCTGCGATCCGTCCCCTTTTCGCGCAAGATCTCGGCGCGCTCAATCCACGCCGGCTCATTGATGACGAGCGCACCGCCCTCGCCACACGTGAAATTCTTCGTTTCGTGGAAGGACAGCGTCGAGGCGGCGCCGAGACTGCCGAGCGGCCGCCCCTTGTAGGCCCCGAACAATCCATGCGCGTTGTCTTCGATCACCCGCAGGCCGTGCGTGCGGGCGATGTCGAGCAGCGCGTCCATTTCGCATCCCACACCGGCATAGTGCACGGGCACGATGGCGCGCGTCCGCGGCGTGATCGCCGCGGCCACCAGACGCTCGTCGAGATTCAGCGTATCCGGGCGGACATCGACGAACACCGGCGTGGCGCCACGCAGCACGAACGGCGTGACGGTCGTGACGAACGTGAAGGCCGGCACGATCACCTCATCGCCCGGCTGCAGGTCGAGCAACATCGCCGCCATCTCGATCGCGTGCGTGCAGGAGGTCGTCAACAGCGCCTTCGGCGCACCAATCGCGGCCTCGAGCGCTTGCTCACACCGACGACCGAACGGACCATTGCCCGAGATCTGCATGGCGTCGATGGCGGCCTTCATGTACTCGAACTCCGCGCCCGCCAGCGAGGGGCGATTGAACGGCACAGGGTTTCGCTGCATTGTCACTTATCTTACATGCCATAATCGGGCCTGCGAACCGTGGCCAGCGACCCGCGCGTCCCAGACATTTCCGTCGTCGTTCCGGTGTATCGGGCGGAGGCCTGTCTCGACGAGCTCTATACGCGGCTGACGGCTGCCCTGAGCCCACTCACCGCCCACTACGAGCTGGTGCTCGTCGAAGACGGCGGCGGAGACCGGTCGTGGGAGATGATCCGGGCGCTCAGCGCGCGCGACCCGCGTGTCGTGGGGCTGCAGCTCAGCCGGAATTTCGGTCAGCACTACGCCATTACCGCTGGACTCGATGCGAGCGTGGGCCGCTGGGTCGTCGTCATGGACTGCGACCTGCAGGACCCGCCGGAAGGCATTCCGGCGTTGTACCGCAAGGCACTCGACGGCTTCGACATCGTGCTGGCCTTGCGCGCCGAACGCGCGGATCCGCCGCTGAAACGCGCCATTTCCTGGGGCTTTTATCAGGCGTTCAGCTATCTGACCGATGTCCGATTCGACGGACGCGTGCGGAACTTCCGCATCATGTCCCGGAAGGTCGTCAACGCCGTGTGTGCCTTGCGCGAACAGTTGCGGTTCTTCGCCGCTCTGGTTGATTGGACCGGATTCCGCACCGCGGCCATCGAGGTGCGGCATGACGCCCGCACGCACGGACGCAGTACGTACACCTACAGGAAGTTGCTCAAGTTGGGCGTCGATACCATCGTGGCCTACAGCGACAAACCCCTGCGGCTGGCCATCCGGTTCGGGTTCGTCGTCGCGGGACTCGCCGTGCTCGCCGGTCTCTGGTTCCTCACGAAAGTCGTCTTCTTCGGATCGCCGGTGCTGGGCTGGACCAGTCTGATCGTGTCGCTGTACTTTCTGGCGGGCCTCATCATCGTGATTCTCGGCTTGAACGGGTTGTACCTCGGCAAGGTCTTCAACGAAACCAAGAAGCGGCCGCTCTACTTCATCACCGACACCACGCGACCCGGCGCGTCGGCGACGACGGAAGAACGCGCATGAGCCGTCCCCGCATCGGCTTCCTCGTCTCGGGCCCCAAGGGATTCAGTCTGCTCGAAGGACTCCATCGCGATTGCGACGTGGCCTTTGTCTCATCGCATCCAGTACGGGGCCTGCAGGTGGACGCGTATCGGCTGGTTCGCGAGTTCTGCCGGACGCATGGCTACGCGTTCGTCGAACGCGAGGCGATCGACGAGGCGCAACTGGCCCACGCCGATCACGTGTTCGTCGCCGGCTGGCAGTACCTGATCGCCGCGGCGCTCGAGCGTCTGGTGGTGTTCCACGATTCTCTGCTGCCCGAGGTCCGTGGTTTTGCGCCCACCGCCACGGCACTGATCGCCGGCCGAACGACGATTGGCGTCACAGCGTTCCGTCCGGTTGAAGCGTTTGACGCGGGCCCCGTGTACGCGCAGGCGCCAGCCAGCATCACGTACCCGATCACCATTCGTGAGGCCTATCAGCGACTCGCCGGGTGCTACACCGAAGCGGGACGCCAGGTGCTGGCGTTGGTGGGCCGTGGACGACTGATCGACAGCGCGGTCCCTCAGGATGAGTCACGCGCCACGTACAGCGTGTGGCGCGGTCCGCACGACTATGCGATCGACTGGTCGTGGCCGGCGGAGAGGGTGCGACGGTTCGTGGATGCGGTGGGCTGGCCGTACGAAGGCGCGCGCACGACCTACGGTGGCGACCCCATCATCGTCGATACCGTCGAAGTCATTGCTGACCTCCGGTTCGAAGAGCGGCACGCGGGAAAGATCTGGCGACTCGACGAGGGCCGGCCCGAGGTGATCTGCGGATCAGGGATGATCCGCATCGAGTCGGCGCGAACCGCGGCGGGCGCGCGGGCCACATTCCCGCGCGTGAGAGAACAGCTCGGACGTTAGCGTCGCCGGGCGACGAACAACAGGCTGGTGCCGTACCTGAGCACGCGTCCGGCCCGAATCTTCTGAAGTTCCGCATCGAACAGCCGGGTCAACCACCCGCCGGCTTGCTGTCCCCGCTCGTGTTCTGCGGCGTACTGTTCAGACGTTCGCGGTCGCGCCAATCCCAGCCGGTACGGCACGGCACGGAGGAGCAAGGTCGGCAGCGTCAGCGCGGCGAAGAAATACGTCGCGTAGTCGACCGCAAACCGATCGCCGAAGAGCGACGTCAGCTGATCGATGCTGTAGCGCCGGTAGTGCTGAGCGTCCACATCCTTGATGGAATACAGCCATGGCGGCGACGGCACGGTCAGATACACACGACCGCCTGGCCGAAGAACGCGCGCCAGTTCGTCCACCACGCCGCGATCATCTTCAATGTGCTCGAGCACGTCGAACAGACCGACCGCCGGCAGCACGCCCGAGCGAAACCCCGCGTCCTGCAGCGTCGCACAGATGACATCGGGAATGCCGCGCCCGTCACGCGCATTCTGTGCGCCGTCCGGGCCGGGCTCGAGAACCGCGGTCGGGCACCCCTCGTCGATGAAACGCCGAGCCACAAAGCCGTTGCCCGCGCCAATCTCGACGATGGGCCCGCCGGGTGGAAAGCGCTTCAGCATGGTCACCAAGCACTCATTCCGGTGACGAAACCAGGGCGATCCATCCTCGATCTGAAAACACACCGCATTGTCGTGTTCGGGATACGACACCGCTCGCGCCGATGGCGCGCGCCAGATGCCGTGTGCATCCTGCTCAAGCGCATCGGTCCACGCGCGAATATCGATCGTCATGACACACGCTCCCGATGGCCCCAGATCACCTCTGCCGCCCCCGGCCCGCACTGCACGAGCACATCGATGATCGAGACGGCCGGCAGGAAGTCGCCGTGCATTTGGGGATACGTCGGATAGTCGCTGTAGTCCTTCCAGCGCACGCGAATCCCGGCATCGGCGTACGCCGCCACGTCGAGATAGGCTTGGGCCGACGGCCCGCTCACGTAGTCGGTCGCCCCCACCTGCCGCAACAGGTCGAGCAACCGGTCGCCCTTCTGTCCATCGAGCGGGAACTCGCGGGAATCACGAAACGTCGTGCGGATGCCGAGGAACTCGCGCGCGATGGTCGTGATCGCGTACTGGTTCAGTGCGGAGAGCGACGTCCATGGTTGCGCATACAGGTCGCGCAGAAAGGGCGCGACCACCGCGAAATGCGGCGCGCGCCCGTACGCCTGTTCAATGGTGCGCCAGTGCTTGCGCGCCCAGCTCGGGTCGCGCAATTCCACGTCGCAGATCCGCCGGTCATTTTGATTGCCCACCGGAATCGTGAGCCACACCGGACCGTTTGCGGTCTTGATCCGATTGCGATTGCGCCAGTCATTCACGGTGTACTGCACGTCGTCATAGAACACGAACGTGTCGACGTCGTGAATGATGTCGAAGTACCCGCGCCACGGCAGATAGTTCGACTGCAGCACAGCGACGTTCACCGCGCCTCCCGGTCCTGCGATTCCCGCCAGTGCGCCTCGAAGGTGTCGAGGTCGCCGATCGCGCGCGCCGCCATCGCGGCATTGATCCGCCGGCCCACGTCCGGCGCCGCCCGGCGTGCGCGATCGACATCCGGCACGTTGGGGCCGATGATGCCGCCGCGCGATCGCGGGAGCAGATCCAATCCGTAGATCGACGCCGGCCGTGGCCGCGGCGTGACATCGGGAACACGGCCGGGGATGGGAGAGGCGCCGGTGTAAAAGTGGTGCAGCGCGATCTCGAACTCCGCCCCGTGCGATCCCGGCACCAGATCGAGTCCATCGCACACCGACATGAACTCGTAGACCTGCAGAACGATCGCGGGCACCCGATGTGCCGTAAAGGCACGACTCGACGCTTCGATGACGCGGCCGTGGTTGTGCGCGTGCGCGTTGACCATGACGAGGAAGTCCCACTGCCGCGTCACGGCGAATCCGTCGACGACCGCCGACAGGTAGGCGCCCAGCACGTCGAAACTGACGGCCGATGTCCCAGGCGTGAGGTCGGCTCCCGGCACTGGTCCGTAAGGAATGGCCGGCGCGACCCAGGCTCGATACCGCCCCGTCTGCTCCAGCGCGTCGGACACCGCGGCGGCCGCGCCCACCGCGATGTCGGTGTCGCAGGTGACGGGCAGGTGCGCGCCGTGCTGCTCGACCGCGCCGACCGGAATCACGACGCCCAGTCGATCGCTCGCGTTCCGCGCCGCACGGAGCATGTCCGTGGACCAAGCGTCCAGTCGCAGTGAGGTCACTTGTAGAGGTGTGCCGCTCTGATGAACGTGCCGGCCGGCACGGTGCGATGATCCGCCACGACGGCGCCCGCTCCCACGAAGGCCCCCTCGCCGACCGACACGAGACCACAGAGAATGGCCCCCGGTGACAGGAACGTGTTGGCGCCGACGTGGGATTCGTGGCTCACGATGACACCAGGCCACACCACCGCAAGCGGCCCGATCGTCGCGCCGAGATCGATGTTCGCTCCGGCCATGACGAAGGCACCGTCCCCAATCTGCGCCAACCGGTGCACGAGCGCCGAGGGATGCACCAGCGCCGGCGTCTGATAGCCGGCCTCGCGCACCCGCTCGAACACCTGCCAGCGTGCGGGAATATGTTCGTAGCCGATGGCGATGACCACACCGAGATCGGCGGCCGGAGGCATCACGGTACGCGTCTCGGCAAACGTCCCGAGGATCTCCGGCCCTGCCGCGAAGTCATCGATGCACCCGACCACCTCATGTCCGCAGTCGGCGGCCAAGACCCGGATCACGCGGCTGAAGTCTTTCGAACCATATACAAGCAGCCGCATCAGCGCTCAGCCCACGATGAACTTGCGCCGCTCGCTCTCGGACGGCAGGAGACACATGTCGACCTTGCCGAACAGCTGATAGCGGGAATGCGCCACGCGGTCGTAGCCCCAATTCAGGAGGCCTGAAGGCAACAGGGACAGCCCGCGCGACACGCCCCCCAGCCACCCGCCCAGTGCACGTCCGATGAACAGCGCGGCGCGGGCTTTCGACAGTACGCGCCCATCCGCAGTTAGCACGTACATGGTGTCGAGGTCGGTGGGATCGAACCCGCGCGGACGGAGCGTATCGCTCGCAAACTGCCCCTGCAGTTGCGCGAACCGGAAACGGTCGTGCCGGTCGCGGGCCAGGATGAACTGCGTCACCCGGCTGCAGAACCCGCAGAGCCCGTCATAAAAGACCACATGCGACATCGGTAGAACCATCGTACGCCCCGGAGGCCGATCTGGCAATCAGGCCGGCAGGCTGCGCTCCCACAGGGCAAACATCAACAGATTCCAGACCTTCTTCCCCACGTCGAAAGCGCGGTCGCGGTAGAACCGATCCACCACCGTGCGAACGTAGGCGCGGTCCAGCAGGCCCAGCCGGTTGAACGTCGGCGACTCCAGATAGCTCAGGCAGAAGTCCTTCATCTCGTCGGCGATCCAGTACACGGCCGGCTCGACAAAGCCCTCCTTCCGGCGATGCACGAGTTCAGGCGGCAGGTGGCGCAAGGCCACCTGTTTCAAGAGGGACTTCGTGACGCCGTCCTTGATCTTCAATCGCGGTGAGAGCGTGAAGACGTACTCGACGAGGCGGTGGTCAAGAAACGGCGTCCGCACTTCCAGAGAATGCGCCATCGACAACGTATCCGAGTAGTTCAGGATCTGATCGACCAACAGGTTCTGGCAGTCGAACTCGAGCATCCGATCCAGCGGATCGTCGCAGGTCAGTTGGGCGGCCCGCGCGTCGAGCAGGGCCAAGATTTCTCCGGGGCGAATGCCCTGCGGGGCCATCAGTTGGGCGATCTCGGCATCGCGGAACACCGCAAAGCGGTCGAGGACCTCGGCGAACGACTCTCCTGCCGCGTCGCGCACGAAGGCCGCTTCGGCCGCCGGCAGGCCCGCGAGCACGTCCTCGCGTCGCGTGCGGCGGTACGCTTCGAGCGCGGCGGCCGTCCGGTGCAGGAAATACGAGCCAAACAACTCGTCGGCGCCATCGCCACTCAGGGCGACCTTGAATACCTTGCCCATCTCGCGCGAGATGAACCAGTTCGAGATGACCGCCGAGTTCGGCTGCCCGTAGTGCGCCACGATGTCGGGGAGCGCCGAGATCAGCCCGTCGGGCGTCAGCAGCACTTCCCGATGGTCGGTCCCATAGCGCTCGGCGACCCGCCGCGACATCGCCCGATCCGTCGCCTTTTCATTGATCGCCTGTTCGTAGGTCAGGCAATAGGTCTTGAGCGGCTTGTCGGTGCAGCGTGATGCGAGTGCGACGACCAGGCTGGAATCAATGCCGCCACTGAGAAATGCGCCGACCTCCACGTCGGCGCGCATCCGCAGACGCACGGCCTCGGTGAGCAGCGACTCGATCTGATCCACCGCACGCCCCTCGTCCGTCTCGAGCGGCTGCGTGCGCGGCAGCGCCGGGCCGTGCCAGTACCGTTCGATCCGAACCGTCCCGTCTCCGAGACGGCAGCGCAGCATCGCCCCAGGCGGCACCTTGCGCACGCGATCGTCGATCGTCCCCTCCGCCGGCATGGCCTTCTGGCTGAAGTACCACGCCAGAGATCCGCGGTCGATATGCGCCGCCAGATCGTCGAGGGCGATCACGGGGAACTCACTCGCAAACTCCAATTGGCCGGTGACCGGATCGTGCCGGTAGTAAATCGGCTTCTTCCCGAGGCGATCGCGCACGAGCCACAGTTCGTCGATCCGAGCGTCATACAACGCGATCGCGAACATGCCGACCATGTGATCCACAAACGCCGGCCCGTACTCCTCGTAGAGGACCGCGATCACCTCGGTGTCCGACGACCGGCTTTCAAAGACGTGACCGCGCGCTTCCAGTTCGCGGCGCAGTTCCACGTAGTTGTAGATCTCGCCGTTGAACACCAGCGTCACCGCGCCGTGCGCGCTGTGCTTCGGTTGCTTGCCGGTGGCGAGATCCACGATCGAGAGACGACGCATCCCGAGATGCACCCGCTCGCCCTCGAAGAACCCGTCATCGTCAGGGCCGCGATGCGTCATCGCCGCGGTCATGGCCTCGATGCGCCCCGGGCGCACGGGCCCGGTATATCCGGCAATCCCACACATGACTTAGTCGTCGAATCCGAATCGATCGTAGATGAGGTGGCTGGGCCGCTGCTTTGTCGCGATGAAGATCTCGCCGATGTACTCGCCGAGCAACCCGATGAATACGAACTGGGCCCCGAGCAGGAACGCAAACAGCACCACGATGGTGGTGAAGCCCGCCGCGATGCCCCCGCGCAGGAAATGCAGGGCCATCACGTAGAGACCGTAGGCCGCCGATGAACCGCACAACGCCAGCCCGAACGCCATCGCCAGCCGAATCGGCCGATTGGAAAATCCCAACACACCGACCCGCGCATGCTGGATCAACCGGCGAAAGTTGTAGCTCGACTCGGTGCGTTCACGGAACGTCACGGGAATGAGCCCCACCGGCAACCCCACCCACGCCGTGATACCCGCGAGAAACGGCCGCTCGCTGAAGCTGGTGAGGTACGACACGTAGCGCCGCGTCATCAGGCGCATGTCCGTCGTGTTGTCGATGATCTTGTAATCCGACAGCGCGTTGAAGAGCGCGGTGTACGTCCGGCTCAGCGTCGCGCGCAGCCACGTGCGTCGACGATTGAGGCGCTCGCCCACCACGATCTCGAATCCTTCGGACATCTTGGCCATGAACGCGGGCAGGTCAGACGGCGACTCTTCGAGATCGCCATCGATCATGAGAATGTAGTCGCCCGCCGCCGCCCGCATCCCCGCCATCAGCGCCGTGTGCTGGCCGAAGTTCCGTGCGAAGTTGATCACCTTCACGCGGCGATCCGCGTCGGCCATCCGCCGGAGCACCTGGCGCGAGTCATCCGGTGAACCGTCGTTCACGAAGATGTATTCGACGGACGCGAACCGCGGTCCCGCCACCTCGAACACCTGACGCGTCAGCTCCTCCAGCGTGCGCGCATTGCGATACACCGGAGTGACAACGGTCAGCGTGGCCTGCGCAAACGGGATCATGTCCGGTTCTGCCGCTCCTCGTAGTACCAGAACGGGCGCGTGTTGCTGACCTGCTCGTCGTCGTAGCTGGAGCCGGCCGACTGCCAATCACCACATCCCTGACAGAGGGCGGGCAGGTCGGCCCACCGATGCTCGCGGTGCGGACGGCGGATCACCTCGCCCAACCGACGCCACGCCTCTCGGATCGAGACCTCGTTGAGATTCGCCACCTTGACGTGTCCGTCGTAGTCGACGGCGCACGCCACGACCGAGCCATCCTGATGCACGGCCATGGTGCTGCTGGCCCAAGGACACGCGATGCGGAAATCGGTGTCATGCGAAATCGTGTCCGTGCGCACCGAGCCACTCGCCGTCCACTCGAGCATCGGGCGGAACTTCACCTCGGCGCCGCGTTCGCGCCAGAACTCGGCGAACTCCGCGGCCTCGGCCGCGTTCTCCTTCATCACCGAGAACTGGGTGATCACCACCGGGTAGGTCTGGCCGCGTTCAAGACGACGCCGGCAGAGTTCTTCCACGGCCGGAAAGATCAGTTCGTGCTTTCCTTTGACACGAATCTTCTCGAACGTCTCTTTCGTGAAGCCGTCGAGACTGAGAATGAAGCGACGCAACGGTGAGGCCAACACCTTGTCGATGTTCTCGTTGCGGTTCAACAGGGTCCCGTTCGAATTCAGCACGAGATTCCGGCACCCGGCCTTGGCGGCGTAGTCGAGCCGCTCCCAGAGCCGGTCACCGAGGATGAAGGCTTCCCCGTAGAACGTCGGCCACACCTCGCAATCGGGCGCCTCCCGGCCGATCTCGTCGACGATCTTGCGCCACAGCGCCTCCTCCATGTGCCGCTGCGGCCGCTGCATTTCCTTGTGGCAGCAGTGCACGCACGTCATGTTGCAGTACGACGTGTTCTCGATCACCAACTGCGGCGGGAAGTCGTGTTCCGTCAGACTCGACTCGATGTCGAGCAAGCGCTGCCG
Organism: uncultured Solibacteraceae bacterium; assembly: GCA_964343975.1. Lineage (GTDB taxonomy): Bacteria > Acidobacteriota > Vicinamibacteria > Vicinamibacterales > SCN-69-37 > SCUN01. The sequence continues at coordinate 48,858 of CAYFLU010000002.1, read as the reverse complement.
CCGCGCCTGATCATCGACGTGGCGGCGCAAGGCCGTGAAGGTCGGATCACTCATCGCTACACTTTACTGCACGAGCCGGGCGGCCCAGCGACGGACCACGCGCAGCGGAGTGGCTGCCGGACTTTCGACGCGGCGAATCATGATGAAATGCCGCCCGTCGGGTTCCATGGCAAAACCCGCCAGGGCCCCCCACTCGCGCGGCTCCCCGAACAACGTCACCGGCGTCGCGACCTGCGCGGACGCCCCGGGCGTCACCGTCGCTGCCAACACACCGAACGTATTGCTCTGCGGATTCCAGCCGCGGAAGACCAGTTCACGACCATCGCGACTCCACACGGGCTCGGTGCCGCCGGCCACGGACACTTGAATGAAGCGATCGAGCGCCGGGAACGGCTGCACCCACACCTGATACTTGCCGGTTCGGTTCGACGAGTACGCGATCCACTTACCGTCCGGCGACACGGCGGGCGCCGTGATCGTGACTTGCGTCTGATCAACGGAGGTCGGGGTATGCACAACCGAAATCCGGGGACTGAGCGCGGGGCCGTGGAACCACAGATCGCCGCCCAACGTGCCGACCAGCGTCCCATCCGGTGCGACGGAGCGCAGGAGCGGAACAGACAGGCGGTCGCGGGAGCCCGCGTCCCACACGGTTGCATTGATGCGACCGCCATCACCCAGGCGCGACTTCAGAATCGTCGACCAGCGCAAGGGTGATCCGGAGGCCGTGAACGCCACCGTCGCGCCATCCTCGATGAAGATCGGTGAGTCATTCGCATTGGCATCAGCCGCCATGCGTTCCCGTCGCCCCGTCACCAGGTCCCACACCCAGATGTCGGTTTCGGAAGACATCACGGAAGCCGCCAGATACCGCCCGTTGGGAGAGAGGCTGAAGGTCGCCACCGGCTGCGGCGGAATCGGCAGCGGCTCTTCATGCCCCGTCCGATCAACGCGGATGAACTGGAAAGCGTTCCCCTCCGACGCGCGATCCGTCACGTACGCCAGCGTATCGTCGGTACTCACGCCGTACGCGGCCCCGCCATTGCCCGAAACGAAGACATCAGTCGCCACCGGCACGGACAAGTCCTCGATCTCGAGCTCATCGTTTCGGAATGCGACGGCAACCAATCGACGTCCTTGCACAAAGAGCAGACGTCGTCCCGCCCGATCCACCCGGGGATTGATGCCGACGCCCAAAACCTTCCGTTGGCCGGTCACGAGCGACTGCGCGACGATCGTGCCCGCGCCGCGACTGCCCCCGGGCGGGAGAATCGTGAAGTAGACCGTCTGCCCGGACGCCGACAGCGTGGGCGTCGTGTACCGGCCTTCGTCCGGTCGTTGCGGCACCAGCACTTCTGCCGTGCTCCGGGGACGCATCCGCATGATGCCCGTCACCGACGCGTACAGAATGGATTCGTCCGGTAACCACTCCGCCGCCAGTCCCCCGCCTCCGCCATTGATGGCCTCGACCGCACCGCCGGCCGCGGGGACCTTCCGCAGATATCCGCGAGAAAAGAACCCGATCCAGCGGCCGTCAGATGAGAAGAAGGGACCGGAGGGATCCGCCGCGAGACGATCAGCCCCGCTGTGCTCATCCCAGCAACGTTCGGCGCGGGTCGCCAGTTCACGCGCGCACAAGCGGCCGTCGTTCGTCACAAACGCGAGGCGGGTGCCATCCGCCGACATCGCCAGCGAGGCCGTCGATGACAAGCGCAGTCCGGCGGCCACCACGAGGTCCTCGGACGCCACGGGCTGATGACGCCGCGCACGGCCCTGCCACCACGACGATACGCCGACACCACTGATCACGATCACGGCGGCGACGACGACCCAACGCGCCGCGCCGCGCCACCACCAGGGACGAGGAAGTGCGTCAGGCTCGCCGAGCATCTGATACGTGGCCACGGCCCACAACCCCAACGCCCCGTATGCCATCACGGAGTTGTAGTGCAGCACGTAAAAGAACGGCGTCTGGAAATAGGCGTGCAGGTCGCCCCCGGTGAGACGGAGTGGCGGCGACAAGAGGAGGTAACAGATCAGTGTCGCGCTCAACAGGCCCCACTGCCGATCGGCCGCCGCCCGCAGAAACAGCACCGTGAACGGAATCAACGCGAAGATGAAGTAGTACTGATGATTCGACGTCGGCAACAGAATCATCGGCACGAACAGCGCCGACAACTCGACGGGTGACACACGCGATCGCCGACGGAGCCAGAGCAGCGCGCCAAACCCGCACGCGAACGCCAGACTCGCCACGCTGCCGGCGCGCGCCGCCACTGCGGCGCGGGCATCCGGGAACCACCGCTGCAAGAAGTAGCCATCGGTGAGATCCAGGACGCCCGCGCGATGCAGGAACGTCGAAATCACCGTCTGTGTGTCGGCGTTGATCTGCGGTACCCCACGCAGCCACAAGGAGCGCAGCCACAGGCCGTTGTTCTCCCACCCCAGCGTCAGCTGGGCGGCGGCCGCAAGCAGCACGATCGTGATGAATCCGGCATTGACGACGCGCCAGCGCCCACGCAGGCCCATCCAGCCGAGAAATCCGACCGGCGCGAACTTCATCATCGTGGCGGTCCCCAGCAACACGCCGGGGTCGGTCTCACGGCCGCGGGTGAAGCGCACCACGGCCGCCAGCGTCACGGCCATTTCGAGGATCTCGATGTTGCCCTGCTCAAAGCAGGACTGCAGCGGTTTGAACCAACACCACAACCCGAGCAAGACCGCCAGCGTGTTCCACGACACGCGCCGCTCCGCCCCGGAGAGTCGGCACGCATAGACGAAGCTCGCCATCAACGCGCAGAGATTGACCGCGGCCCACACCGTGCCGACCATCGACCAGCGCGGCACGAGGAACAGCGGCAGCGTCACGAAGTGCAGGACCGGACCGTAGGTCCAACCGGGCCAGACCATCGTGGTGGGAAAGTCGGGCCGCAGCCACGCGAAATACTCGGTTGGAAAGCTGGCGCGAAAATCGCCGAGCGACAATCGCGTCGCCGGAATCAGCCCGTTCTGGATGAACCGTGCCAGTCCGGCCAGCATGAGCAGCGCGGACACCCACGGAACGAATCGTCGGACGCGGGTCATCGCGGGGGCCCCACGCGCACAGAGTAGAGATGTGCGTCGCCGCGCGCGTCACGCAGCTCGAGGCCGACGAGGACTTCGATCGCACCGCGGGGGCTGTCGAGACGCTTCAGTGCCGCTTCCCATTCACGGAATACGGCCCGGTCCGGCCCCCACCCCTCGGCCAGTTCTGGTGACGACACGACATATGCCCCTTTGTTGATGGGCGTCACGGTAGCCGCCAATTCCACGGCGTTCGCACGAAAATCATCGTTGTGCCCGTCGGCAGCAAACGTGAGCAGCTTCGCGGCTTTCACCTGCCCCAGCAACGGATCGCCCTCGGGCGCCACCACGAAGAAGCGCAACTTCCGGGTGCGCACGAGCGCCGGCGAGTGCAACGCCGAAGCGGACGCGCCGGGCCCCGTCGGCGCGTACCCCGGGACCACGTCCAGCGCCCGATCCGCGTCGACGAGCGTCGCCTGATAGTCGTGGTCCGTCTCAACGTAGACGCCGCTGTCCGGCGGAGCCTCCAACCGGTAGTACCACCGGCCGATCATCATCGGCCCGACGAACATCAGGGCCACGACCGCGAACCGTATCCACCCTCGCCGCATCACCGCGCTCCCTCGATCACGACACTGCCCTTTGCCCCGATGCGCCGGACTTCCAGCGGACGATCGAGAAACCGGGATGCCCGAAAGTCCAGCGGTTGGGAAAGCCCCGCAATCGGCGCGTCCTGGAGGCCTTGGGACAACGCCTCACCGGCGACGCCACCGTGGGCACGCTCAACCGCCGCCTTGATGGCATAGACCGCCTCATAGGCGGTGGCCGCGTAATGCTCGGGCGCGATGGCGTACCGACGCCGATACGCGGCGTCGAACCGCGCCGCGTCCGCCCCCTCCGCGATGAACGGACGCACGAACGTGTAGGTCACGCCGTCGGCGATCCGGCCGAGCGCCTCCGACTGCGCGTCGAGTTCCATCGACGCATCGGTCAACCACGTCGCTCGCCAGCCCGCGTCATCGGCAAAGCGCAGCGCCCTGAACTTCAATCGCGGCGGCGCGACGAGGTAGATGGCGTCCGCGGCCGCGGCGCGGACACGCGCCATCGACTCCGGCAGTTTCGCCAGTTCCTTGTTCTTGTCCACCATCTCCTCGAGGACGATCGTTCCGCCCAGTCGACGGAACGCCTCGGCAAACGCGCGGACGGCCGTCACGCCGGGATCATTCTCGAGATACATCGTGGCCACGCGGCGCCAGTGCGCGGTCTCGAACGCGTAGCGCGCCATGCGCGATGCTTCCATCGTCGCATCCGGCACGAGCGAGAAGACATGCGCACTGTCGAGCTTGCGCAACTGCGGGTCCTGAGCGTCCAGATTCAACAGAATCGTGTCGTGCCGCGCCGCCAGGCCGGCCGCCTGGACCACCACGGGGTTCAAGAGCCCCACCGAGACCGCGACACGGTCGGCGACCGACAGCTTCTGATACGCCGGCACACCGCCAGCTTCGGTCGACTGGCTGTCCTCGGCAACCAACTGCACAGACCGCCCTTGGACACCGCCAGCGGCATTGATCTCACGCACGGCCAACTCCGCGCCGTTGCGTGCGTATTCGCCCTGCGGCGCGGCTCGCCCCGTCAGCGGCACCAGGAGTCCGATGTTCAACGGCGCCGGCGCGCGCCCCCCGCATGCCGCGGCGAGCCCGATCACGACCAACAGGCCGACCAGCCGGCCGCCCACGTCACGCGCCATTCGGCGACTCCGGCACATTGAACCGGCTGTAATAGAAGTGCTCGATGCCCAGCGCATCGTCGCGGCGGCGTCGGACCACGTGGTAGCCGTAAACGAAGCAGTCGCGGCAGTACACCCAGAGGGTGAAGTCGTCGCGATTCGACCGCACTCGGCCTTCCGCAATGAGTTCACTCACCGAGAATGCGATGGATCCATTCGGCGGCACATCACGGAAGAAGCGGGTGGCGCGGCCGTCCCATGTCACGACATCAACCTCGCATCGGGCCACGCGCGTGTAGTGATCCGACGGACTCATGTTGTAGAGCACCACCGTCGTATCGAATTCCTCGCCCACGCGCGCCTTGCCGAACACCTCGGTGTTATGAATCGGAACCATCGGATGCGACCAGCTCGCCGGACGCGTGGACCGGTCGACTTCAATCGGCACATTGGCCGCATGCGTGCCGGCCAGGAGCGTGGCGGTCGGCCCCGGATGTCGCCGAGACGCGAAGCCACCCATGATCTGGTACGCCGCCGGAATCATCGGCGCCCGGTCGCTCGGCACGAGCGTGACCATCCGGCACGTCGTCAGTCCACGCCGCGCGACCCACTCGTTCACGTTGAGAATCCGGCCGAACGGAATCGTCTCGTCGACGTCCAGAACGCAGGCCCCCTGATCGTCGTAGGCCCGAAAGCGGAAGTCGTGCAGCTGCGCCGGCCCTTCCTCAAAAAAGTAGAGCTTGGTGTCCAGCTCTTGCTCGGGCGGCAGCACAGGTAGCGGCGCCACCCACGGATGCAGCCCGTGTGCACGCAGTTGCGTTCGGCGCGCGTCCGGCAGCACCGTTTCAACGGGCGCGGCCGAGTGCTCCACGCTATCCCACGACCACCGGCGATCCTTGCGGTGGTAGTAGAAGTTCGGCCGGTGCATGGGCTTGTCCGGCACGACAATCGCATCCGCAGCCGTGGCGCCTCGCGCAAACTCGTCGGCAAACAGCGCGCTCAGATCGGCGAACACCATGTGCCGATGTGGCACGGCCGGCAAATCCCGCGTGACACGCACGCGCTCGCCGTCGAGCGTGGCCCGCAGGATCGCCTTCGGCCGAATGGGCTCCGCATTGACGTGGTTGTACATCGACACCGTCAGCCGTCGCTCCGGTTCGGGCGGAAACAGGCCGCGGCAGAACTCTGAACCGGCCGGCCAGGGACCGTACCCGGACGAGTGCACCGTGGTCATCGCGTCTGCGGAGATGTAGTCGGCGTTCAGATGGAGAAACGGCGAGATCTCACCGTTGAAATGGCGCACATCCGCATGCAGTTCCAGATAGCCCGCAAACGGTTCGGAGACGTCGAAGTCGGCGCTGTCAAATACGACCGTGTGCCCCGGACCGAGTAAACGCTGCGAGGCCGCCATCACCGCGCCTGTGTCGGATCGCAACACGAAGCGCAGCGCCACCGGGAAGTGAATCTTGTAGGCGCGTTCGAAGATGTTGTGGACATAGACCTGTGTCGCGGTCTCGCCCTTGAAGAAATCGATGTAAGAAAAGATCCGCGTGACGCGATCCAGCACAAGGGGCAACACGACCTCGTGCCCACGCCCGGCATCCCAGAGCCATTGCGTGAGTGCGTACACCGCCTTGGACCCCGTGGCGAGGATCCAACCATGGCACGCCGGGAGCGCCGCCAGCCCGTCAAGCAGGACAACGGTCCGCCCCAGGAGCTGGGTTCCGGCACAGGCCAGCGTACAGGTGTAGAAGCCGACGCATCCCTCATCGACGAGGTCGGTCAGCCATGACGGGTCCGTGGAATCGTCCACGAGCACGGCGAAGCGTCGGATGCCGAAGACCGCCATCTCGTCTCGCAACACGTCGCGGGGCTTCATCAGCATGCAGTGGCCTCAGAACCGCGGCAACGACGGATCGTTGTTCCCGACCATCGCGACACCCTCGATTTCGATCAACCAGGCGGGCCGGCACACCGCGCCCTGCACGATCACCATCGGCACGTGATTACACACGTTCGAGAGCCGGCGCCGGATCTGATCGTAGTCGGAGGCGTCGCGAAGATACACGATCACGTATTGCAGATCCGCGAGCCCGGCGCCGCGTGACGCGAGCAGCGCGGCGACGTTGTCGAGCGCGCGGTCACACTGCCGCATCACATCACCTTCATGGAGCGTCTGACCGTCCGCGTCGATGCTGGCCGTCCCCGAGATCAACAAGTGACGACGATCCGCGTAGTCGAGACACGTGCCTCGTTCGAACGTCACTTGATACCGATCCGTCCGGCAGAGCATGTCGTCCGAGTGCAAGTACGACACCTGCGCTGGCGTGATATCCAGGCACGAATACGCGTCCATAGTGATGACGGCGAAGGGATGAGCACCGGCGCCTTCGATGCCGGTGCTGGAAATGTAGTGGGTCTCCGGCGTGAGGCCCGACGCCGCGAAGAGCGCCGTCCGCGCACGCACCATGCCCTCGTAAAAGACGTCCACGTCCTTGGCAAACAGCCACGTCCGCTGGCAATGCGGTGCCAGGGCCGCGCCGCACTGCGTCAATTGGCGCTGGAGCTGTCCGAACACATCCCGGGTCTGGGCATCGGCCGCAATCGTGACCGCGGATGTCGCCGGCGACGCCAAGCCGGTGCTCCACAAATAGCGGGCGCCGCCTCGCTCCACCAAGACATGGTGCGGATCGAGGCGTACCTTCCGCATCGCCGGGTCGGCGATGTGGTACGCGAGCAGCGCGATCTTGCCGCCGGAGAGCGGCGGCTGCTGGATGAACGAACACGCGACGGGGCTGCCGTCGATGTCGCGAAAGGCTGCCAACGCCTTGGTCTCATGCTGGTTCAGTGAGTCACTGACGAACACGCGGTGGAACACGGCCGTCGTCGGAGCGAGGCCGCGTGCGGCCAGCAGATCGCGATACTGTGCCGCCAAATGCTCGACCTGTGCCTCAAACCGTCCGGCACCCGCCAGGCCCTCGAGCGCCAAGAAGTACTCGTCGGGGCCGCTCTGGGATGTGAACGTCCGAACCTCGGCAATCACGCTCGGGATCCCGCGCAGTCACCCGCCGCGCCTGCGGCAGGGATCGTCACCGGCGCTCCGCGACGGCAAACAACATGTGACTGATATACGACGCCGGCAGGAGTCGGGAGAAGATCCGTCGCGCCACGCCGAACGCGCGCGTGCCCTTCTTCGCAATCCGGAAATCCCACTGTAGCCAACGCCCGACGCCGGCGTCCTTGCCAACCGGAACGACCTCATGCACGCGAAACCCGCGCAGTTCCAATTCGCGTCGCAATTCCTGACGCGTGAACCGCCACTGATAGAACCGGTGGGGCTGTCGGTAGCCGGCGGCCGGATCGAAGTTCGTGTCCCATCGCTCGAGCGAACCGGCCTCGCGCACCACGTGGCGCCAGTTCTGGAACGGCACCGTCATGAACAGGAAGCCGCCGGGCGGCAACAGCCGATGCACCTCATTCAGACAATCGGCAAGGCCGTTCTCGAAGTGCTCAAAGGTACCCCAGGCAAAACAGGCCGCAAACGACCCATCCGCAAACGTCGTCTGCCGGATGTCTCCCCGGACGAAGGACAGTGACGGAAAGCGGGAGTTCAGCAAGGCGACGGTCTCCGCGCTGAGGTCGAGTCCCACCGTGTCGAAGCCCTGCTGTCCAAGAAAGACGGTCCACTCACCGAGGCCGCATCCGCCGTCGAGGATTCGGCTGCCCTTGGGCAACCGGTCCAGAAACGGCTTCATCCGGCGATACTCCTCGCGCGACAGAATCGACGACAGGTCGGGGCCCGTCTGGTTGGCCTGCCAGTTCTTCGTCCAGAACGCTTCGACGAAACGGGTTTCGTCGTCGGCGAGCGCCGCGTCGCCAACGGTGATGTAGTCCTTCTTCATGGCCGGGGATTCCGATGCCGATCAGCGCTCAATCGCCACAACGCGCGCGGGTGCGCCATCCGATCCGAGGATATTGAGCGGCAACACGACCAGTTCCACGTGCGTCTGCGACAGGGACCGGAGGTTGGTGCAGTACTCCACAAAATACGCGCCCTGCCCGAGCATGATCTTGTGATTCGGCGAGTCCTTAGGGCCTGTTCGTCCGTGGTCAGGACTATCCACTTGCGGCGTATCCATCGCGAGCAGCCGCACGCCGCGATCGATCAGCCACTGCGCCGCCGCCTCCGAGATGAACGGCTGGTCGGTGTAGTACTTCATCGTGCCCCAGTGGTCGCTCCAGTCGAATCGGAGGATCAGTCGCAGCGGGCGCTCATCGCCCAACCGGTGCTCGAAGTCGGCGACGTCGTAGCACTTCTTCGCCGTCTCGACCGGGGTCATATCGAGCACTCGCGCCGGCCCAACCAGCAGATCGAGCGGAATCATGTCGACCGTGCCCCCACCAGGGATGAAGTGGCGTGGGGCATCGATGTGTGTGCCGCAGTGCGTACCCATCGTGATCTTGCGGGTTTCGCGATTCTCGATGCCGTGACGCGCCAACTGCGTGATCTCCACCGGCAAGTGCCAGTGCACCGGGTAGGTCGTCATGCCTTCATGAATGGCGTACGAGAGGTCGATGATGCGCGGAGTCATGGCGTCTGCCCTATAGCTAGCCACGCGCGCACCGCCGCTGTCAAAACCTTGCCGGTCGGTCCCGTAGGAAACTCGTCAATCTGTCTGATCACCGTCGGGACGGCCGGCTGACTCAGGTGCTGCCGGCAATGTTGCAGAATCGAAAGCTGCTCGTCTGCCAGCTCCGCGCCGGGCGCCAACTTCAAGGCGACGGCCACTTCCTCGCCGTAGAAATCGTGCGGGAGTCCGACGACGATGGCATCCACAACAGAGGGATGACGCAGCAACACATCGCGAATCGCCCGCGGACTGAGGTTCTGCCCTCCCCGGATGATCAGGTCCTTCTTGCGTCCGGTGATGAACAGGTTGCCATCTTCAGCGAGTCGGCCAATGTCCCCTGTCGGGAACCAGTCTTCTGGGCCAAGCGGCTCAATCGCGCCCGTGTCGGGCGCGACGTAGCCCAACATCGCGAAGGGAGTGCGCACGAGAATCTCGCCGTCCTGGCCCTGCGGGAGCCGCGCCCCCAGATCATCTGCGACGGCAAGCTCCACGCCAGCCAACACGCGTCCCACCGAATCCGCGCGCCGCGGACAGCGTGGAACGTTGGCGCTGATGATCAGAAGTTCCGACAATCCATAGCTCTCGAACACTTCGACGCCGTATTTGTCTTCGAACTCACGTTTCAGTTTCAACGGGAGGGGCGCCGTGCCGGCACACACGGACCTGACATGCGACCGACAGTACGTCCCTCCGGCATCATCCCGGTCCATGCGCACCAGCGCCGCCATCATAGTGGGCGACAACCACAGCGTATTCACGCCGTGCTCCACGACGGGTCTCCAGAATGTGAGGATCGTCTGCGCCGCAAAGGCCGGCGTGAGAACGACACTCGCGCCGGCCATGAACGGCGACATGAGCGCGTTCAAGTAGCCACTGCTGTACGCCATCGGCCACAAGTGCAGGAAACGATCGGTCGGCTCGAAACCCATTGCCGCGTTAAACACCACAGCGTTTCCGAACTCCGACCGCACACTGTGCACAACGCCTTTCGGGCGTCCCGTCGTACCGGAGGTATAGAGGATGAGCAGCGGGGCGCCATCAACGACGCCTTCCAGCGGTTCTAGATCCGGATCAGTTGAGCCCGTTTCGTGGTTCCAAGTTTCCTCCACGTCCTCCGGGTGGAAGCTCTGTTCCTGCCCGAGCATCACGCGCACCTGACGCAGAGAACTCAGCCCTTCGGTGGCTTGCAGGAGGATCGCCCGGGTAGTTCTCGAGAACAACAGCAGCCTCGCGCCTGAATGCGACAGGATGTACCGCATGTCGGACGGGTGCAGCGACTGATTCACCGGAACGGCGACGGCCCCGATGAACAGGCAGCCAAAATACAGGCTGACGAATTCCGCTGAGTTGGCCAGAAGCAGTGCGACGCGGTCGCCCGCCTTCACGCCCTGCTGACGCAGCATAGCAGCGGCGCGCTCCGCCCAGGCATGCATCTCGCCGAACGTCCAGCTGCGCCCTGTCATCGACTCGACGAGGAACGTGCGATCGCGCTCGCGGGCAAACACCGCGGCGATCTGCCGCACCAGCGTAGTCTCAGACGAGGAGTTCAGCATACGCCCCCCCCACGAGTTCGTCGAGCGCGGCCTGATGGCGCAGCGCGTCTGCGTAGATGGCCGCGACCAGCTTGGCGCGTGGCTGGCGTGTGTTGTCGCCGGTCAGGTAGATGGTGACGATCGGATGACGCGCTTCGAAGGGCGCGGGATCAATCGGCGATTGCCGGTAGCGTTCCGCGCTCGTCGTTCGCTCGCGCGCCGCCAAGGAAAGGAGTTCGGTGATATCGAGCTCCAGCAGTTGCAGGGTGATCCGGGCGAGTCCCTCCATGAAGGCGCCCTCTTCCGTCGCCTCCTGCAGGAACCAATTTGTGCCTTGGACGCTCTGGCTGAAACCCGCAAACTCGAGGAATCGTGAGGCATCGAAGCCCGACAACCGGAGCGTCGCGGCAACCTCAGCAAGGGAGAGCGTGCCGGCATCGAGTCGCGTCAGCAGGTAGCCAGCCATCGCGGCAGCGCCCGCGGGCTCCGGTTTGCGTGCGTGTTGCATCAGCCACGTCAGGCGCGCCTCCGAGGCGAGCGAAGCGAAGCGCGGATGACGACTCGCGCGCCGCAAATCATCGGCGTACACCAGCGCCTGCGCAACGGGATTGAGCGTATGCGTGGCCGGGTGAAACCCATCGCGGCCACGAAAGGGGCCGCCTTGCGTGAAGCTGTCTCGGAGGATCTCGTAGCAGCGATTGCCGTTCGAGTATGAACTCGACCCCAAACCGACAAACGCCGTGCCCCGTCCTGACAGGTGGCGCTCAACGACGACGCCCAGGAGCTGTCCCAACGACTGCAGGTTCGCCAGATCGAACACGCCATGAATCTGTGTATCCACGTCCAAGCCGAGGCGCCGTTCTCCAAGCGCCGCAGCCAGCCCCGGACACGCGTCGGCCACGGCGTCCCGTGTCGAAGCCGGCAAATCAGCGAAGCCCCGCAGCTGCCGATCCGCCAAAATCGCCGCGGCCAAGGCCGCGCCGATCGACGCCTGATTCCACGTTGACAAGGCCGACGCGTCGTGGCGCGGCAACGTCTCCTCAAGCATCAAAAGGTATGCCGCCATCAGGCCATAAAGCCCACCCTCGACCCCGCTTCGCACGACCACGTGTCCGCCGTCGACGATGCAGCCAAGCGACGCCAGTGTGTCTCGGACGTTGGCATCGGCGAGCAGATCCGCAGTGGTGGAGCGGCGTTGCTTGGCCATGTCGCCGAGCGCATTGGCGAGCAGGTTCTGCATCTCGTCCGCACTCTGCGGATTTGTCGGGAAGAAGTAGCCGCCGGCTTCCAACGCGTCACGGAGTGCGCCGGGATCCCGTTGCTTGCGGTTGATGTACGTATGCAGCACCGTCAGCGGCGGCTGCTCGGTCTCAAGGGACCGCAGGTGCTCGGTCTTCTCCGGATTCATGAAGTCAGCCTGTTCGTCTGGACACCAGATGATCAGGCGGCCTTCATCACCGTTCAGCACGGTGCCGCGCCGGCCCGCAACGTCGACCGCGGTGGCCTGCATGAAGCGCAGTGCTTGATGCAGGGAGATCCCCATGTTCGACGACGTCGAACACACTATGGGCCGACGCGAGAAGGTCCTCCAGATCGCAACCGCCTCTAGGTCGACGTGATCGAGTTGGCCCGGCGTCAGCCGGCCCACTGCATCCTCGTCGAACAGGGGCCGGATGGCGCCGCCGGCCTCGGTGCGCGACCTCGACCGCACGAAGGCGTGCACGTGCGCGCGACGCTCCTCAATCGTCGAGGCCCGCAACCGGCGCAATTCACGCAGGACGTGTTCGCCCATGAGTCCGAGCGCGTTGTAGCACTTGACACAACTGGCGTAGGCCTTCCAGCCGCGCAGGTACTGCACCCGACGCCCCGCCACCAACGTTGCGAGCGGCGCATCGAAAACGACATTGTCGTTGTCGTCGCTGTACGGCAAGCGCGTCGCTGCATACGGCACCGTCGGGAGCACACCGAGCTTTCGCGCCAGCCGAATCGTGAATGCCGCGAGCTCCAAAGGCTCAAGCCTGTCGGGGTCGCGCGCGTCACCAACAAAGGCCACGCCGTAATCGGCGGTCACCGCGTCTCGAAGGCCGGGCAGGTCGGAATGCAGATAGAAGAGCTTGGACATAGTGAATGACGTCGTCAATTGAGCGTAGCCAACGACGACTGTAGGACGCGCTCAAGGCGATCGATCGCGAGAAGTTGCGCAGCGACGGCCAGGGGCACGGCGTGGCGCGTCGCGGCGTCGATCAACGCTCGGGACGTGTCCGCCATGCGCGCGTCCAACCGCTCACGCGCGTCGGCTTCCGTCCAACGTGCGCCCTCGCGGTTCTGCCGCCATTCGAAATGGCTCATCGTTATGCCACCGGCGTTCGCCACAAGATCCGGGATGACGGTAATCCCTCTCGATGCCAGCACGGGCTCGGCATCGGATGCCACGGGACCATTCGCAATTTCCAGCACGAAACGCGCCGAAAGCCGGGACGCGAGCCCGGCGGTAATCTGGTTGTCCGTCGCCGCCGGTATGAGGATGTCGGCATCCGCGGTCAGTACGTCGACCGCTGCGCCGTGTCGAGCCGCGGCCATCTGAAGATCACTGAACCGGCCGCCAGCCTGCTTATGCGCCCACAGCGCGGCAGCATTCAGGCCCGCCGGGTTACTAAGGGCGCCGCTGCCGTCCGCGGCGGCCACGAGACGCAGGCCCTGCCGCTCAAGCAAGACGGCCAGATGCCCGCCCGCGCTGCCGTACCCCTGTATCGCAAAAGTCAGCCCTTTCGGTCGCACTTCGACGGCGCGCAGCACCTGGTCAAGAACGATCCACGCGCCACGGGCCGTCGCCCCTGGCCGGCCCGGTATACCTCCGAGTGCCACGGGCTTCCCGTTGATGGCGCCAGCGGGATAGTCGCCAATGGCCTTCGTGTGCTGATCGGCCATCCAGGCCATGGTTTCGGCATCGGTCCCCAAGTCTGGCGACAGGATGTCGCGGTCGACGGCCACCGCCGCGCCGAGCGCATCAACGTACCGACGTGCTACCTGCTCACGTTCGGTGCGCGAGAGCGTATGCGGCGCAACGACCACGCCCCCACCGGCACCGCCATGCGGCAATCCATTGACGGCGCATTTCAACATGATGCGAAAGGCCAGTGCCAGTAACTGCGACTCGCTGACGTCCGCAGCGAACCGCACACCGCCCTTGCTGGGACCGAGCGCGCGGGAGTGACAGACCCGCCAGGCGGTGAGCATCTCCAGGGCACCGCTGTCGCGCCGAACTGGCACCACTACCCGGCGCACCTCCTCTGGGGTGGCCAATCGCAGCACGATGTCATCACTGAGCGGATGATGACGGAGTGCTTGGGTGAACCGATGGCCGGCAACGGCCTCAATCGATCCTATAAGCGCGTCGAACGCCGGCCTGTTCATTGTGGTTTCGGCGACAGAGTTCGGCCCAGCCGCTCCTGGGCGAGTGCGACCAGCCGCGGGTGTGGCGCAAAATACTGACGTCCCTCGTCCGGAGCTTGCGGGCGGGGCACGACCTGACCATCGCGCAGGGCCAATGCCGCGCGGACAAACACCTGCCATTTGTGCTGATTGTGTGTGCGCGCCAGAAGCTGCGCCAGGTCCTCGCCGTCCACCCACGCCACGGTTTCGGTCAGGACGATCGGGCCTGTGTCTACACCGGCGGCGAGCAAGTGCGCCGTCACGCCGTGTGTGCCGCCCTCGAGGACCGCCCACGTCGCCGACTCCAAGCCGCGATACCGAGGCAACAGACCAGCGTGGAGATTCAGGACGCCAATGGATGTCGCTTCACGCAGCTCCTTGCGGATCATCACGGATCCAATTTGCATGAGCAGCGAAACGCCCCGCGCGCGGAGGTCGTTCGCAAGGTCCGGCGACGCATGGCTGGCAATGAACCGCAGTTCGAACCGGCCGATCCGCGCGTAGTCGAAGAGCGGCCGGCAGTCGGATGGCGAACGATTGACGATCCACACGGTGTGAAACTCCAGACCACGCGTCTTGGCGGCGTAGATCAGTTGGATGGCGGACAAGGCGTCCGTGCTCACGAGGTCGATGATCATTGGGCGCCCCAACTCAGGCGCACCGCCTGCACAGCCGCATCCGCCCACGCGGACAGTGCCCGATGCTCCTCCAGATGGCCTGCCGCAAAGCTCGACCGGTCGAGCATCTTCATCACGGCACTGAGGTAGCGCAGGTCGCCGGTGGCGTCATGCACAGCGGCGAATCGAGAGCCCAGCCGATCCAAGTCACGCGTCTCAACTGGCGCGACCGACGGCACCAGACCCGACTCGCCGAGCTCAAATCGGACGAGGTCACGTTCGGCGTGGAGCAATTCGTCGCGCGACAAGCCGATCATGATGCACACCTCACCGTTTCCCCGGCGCCCCCGGGGCAGTGTCCTCACGACACATCGACGGGACCAAGCAAGTTCACCGCGTGGAGCGCCTCCGCGGCCGCGCGAACGGCACGAAATGGCAACCCGGAGCGGTGTGCGATTTCCACCAGCGAGTGCTTTCCGTCCGACAAGTTCAATACCCAGAAGATCGCCAGCTTCTCTTCCTTCTGCGCGCGCTGGGCACCCAGACGCTGGTACAGGCCACGGCGTCCCAGTTGCGGCTCACCGAACGGCTGCAGATTGCGGTACACCCCGTCCAGCTCGAGCGTGTCGATGACCGCGGCGTACTTCGCCAGCGTGTCGCCGAGCGCATCGGACGTGACGAAGTCCAGGTTGTCCGCAGAGGTGTGGTACTCCGCGAATTCAGCGTAGGGCGTCCGCATCAGTGAGCCCACCGGCAGATCGAATCCGGGTGAACAGAACTGGCGTTCATCGCTGCCCCACGGGAAGAAGTCGATCATGCGGAAGGGCGTCCCAGAATCCCGCAGCACCACTTCTACCACTCTATCAATCGTCGACGGCGTACGGCAGCGCTTGTACGTGGAGTCGCCGCGATCGCCAAGGCATGTCGCGACCAGCCCATGGCGAATGCGCCCAAGATCCGCCTGATGACGAGCAAGCCAGGCGATGGAACCGATCGTCTCGGGAATGAAGAGAAAACGGTAGGTGTAACGAAACCGGCGCCCCTGCATTCGCGCGGCCAAGTGCGCCAGCAGCGCGGTTCCGCTGAGGTTGTCATTCGCCATGGATGGATGGCAGAGATAGGTGGACAGCAGCACCTCATCGTCGGTGTCGCCGCGAAGCAGCCATTCGCCCCACAGCAGTTCGCCATCGGCCAGCGTGCTATCGATGCAGACCTCGTACTCGCCGTCGGGCAGCGCCTCTAGCACCCGATGCGGAAGGCAGAAGCCCCAAGACTCGTTGTAGTACGAGGTCAGGTAGGGAATCCAGTCGGGATGCTCCGGAATCGAATGGAGATGCGGGCGCAGCGCGTCCAACGTGAGGCGTGCATGCACCGGAGCACTGTAGGACAAGACGTGGAGATTCGACGCGGCGAAGTCCACGACCTTGCGTCCACCCGAATCCTTGATCCACGCGTCGCGGATGTTCCACTCTTTGGGCACGTGCCAGTCGAGCACAGCTGTGCCGCTCGGCACCGTGACGATGTCGAGCGGAACGAGTTCCCGAAGCCGGGCGAGCGTCGCTCGCACACCGTCGCCCGTCAGACTGCGGCAGATCGGAAAGAGCTCCGTAATCAGAGCGTGCACGTCTCGCCCGGCCGACAGCACCGAGGCAGAGTCCGGGAACGCCACTCCTGTCTGGTGCTTCATGCGGGTCGTCCTTCAATCAAGAAGTCGGGCCGTCGAGGCAATTCGCGGCGAATGATACGGTCGAGGTCCGCGACACGCACGGCAACGACCATGCCGCGGCCAAGCTGAGCGCTCTTCAGCACGCCGGCCTCGATCGCCGCTCGATGCAGTTTGCCAAAGTCAGGAAAGTGCTCCGCCACAGCGTGATCGAAGACGTAGTGCCAAGACTCGCGCTCAACCCACGTCCCGTCGACACGACACATTCCGCGAAACGACTTGTCCCAACGGTACGGCACGCGGAGTTCCCGTTCGACGAAATGTTGGAACGTCGTGCCCGCATCGAAGTTGAGGTTGACCAACCATCCGTCGTTCGCCAGGAAACGCGCCCAAAACGAATCCGGTCCGAACGGATGCACGCCGACGTCATCACAGAGGGCGTGGGCCGCTCTCCCGATCGCCGCGACGGAGAAGTTCGGATCCGCCGAACGCACGGCTGCCGAATCGAGCCGCACCCACTCCGACAGCATGCCGCACTGCCCGGGCGTCACCGCCGGATCGAACGGACGACCGTTGCACGACGAGTACGAGAACGTGGGCACGGCAAAGGTGCCTGAAGCGCCCAGCACCTCGAAGATGGCACTTCGGTAGATCTCCCAACAGGCCGCGGGCGTCGTCGCCCCTTCGAGCCGTCCGAAGAATCCGACGTTGGAGTGCGAGAACACGGCAGCGCCGGCCGTCACCCCGACAGCCGCGAGCGCAGCGGCGATGTCCGATCCAGTGTAGTCAGCCACGACCGGCACGCCTCGCCGCGACCATCGCGGCGAGGCCATCGATGGTCGAGAAGGATCGGTCCTGGAAGTCGTCGTTCTTGAAGCGAATCGACTGCGCCTCTTCCAGCTCGGTGATGAATCGGATGAAGGTGAATGAATCCATCCACCCCTGTTCAAAGTAGCTTCGCTCGCTTCCCGCCAGCAGCGCGTCGACCGACGCCCCCGTGTTAGACGCAAACCACTCGACGATCCAACTCTTCTCTGCAGACACTATCGGAGTCCAATCAGTTCGACGACGGCCCCATCAGCGGCCTCGGCGAATGCTACACGCAACGCATGAGCACCGGGAGTGATGTGCCCGATCTCTGAGACGCGCACGGCCGTGGCACCCAGCGCCGCCACATCATCGGCGATCGACGTCGTCACCACGGCAAAACACGTGAAACCCTCGGCATCGAGTCGGACCGGCGCGACGGCTTCCGGCGCCACCGACAGCCAGAGCGTACATTCCACTGCATCGATGCCGCGAAACCGCAAACAGTCGGGGTTGATGCTATCAACCTTGAATCCGAGCTGCCGCCAGAAGTCGCGAGCGGCGACGGGGTCCGGCGTCCGCCAGACGAACTGCCGCACGCCGTCCGACGCCTCGCCACCCGCACGGGCCGGACGGCGGACGTATGCCGCCCCAAGGCGCAGCGACCACAACGCCGGTCCCGCGCTCGTCATCGCGAACGGCGTGTCGTCGACGTCCGGCGCTCTATCGAGAATGGGCAGCAACCGATCCGCCCGTCCAACGGTCGCACTCTGGTCCACAATCTCCACACCGGCACTGCCGGGCGCGCGGAACAGCCGGAGCGAATGGGTGGGCGCGAAATGCGAGAGCCACGGGCGCTTCAACTCGAGGTTGTCCAGATTGTCGGCGCTCATGGAGACGCGATACCCGGCTCCGGTCAGCCAGTCGATTCGAGCCGCCGTCATCGCGCCGGCCAGTGTCACGTGGTCGAGACCGAAGATCACGGCAGAGCCTTCCGCGCCGCCATGCCGAATCCAGTCGTGAACTGCCGCAGGCGCGATCCAGGTGCGCAACGCACGTCGGCAGCCACGGCAGCCTCCCGTACACGGCCCAGCACACGCGCGGCCACAGCCCAGCGCCAGCGTCTGCGACCGGCGTGTTGCCGTCCTACGCGCACCCACTCTCGCAGCGCATCCCATTGGACCGACCAGAATCCGCCCTGCCGCTCGATCGCGAGGTCCGTGAACCCCACGTGCGTCAGCACCATGCGCCAGAACGTGTCGGTATAGCGGCCGTAGTCCTGAGGATCGCCATGAATGTGCACGAGGAACGGCACGGTGGCCACGAACGAGCCACCCGGTTTCAGTACCCGTTCCACCTCGGCAATCACGTGACGAGGATCGCCCACGTGCTCGAGCACCTCGGCGCACACCACCGCGTCGAACGTGGCGTCACGAAACGGCAACGTGTTCGCATCTCCACGGACATCGGGCCGCTTGTCCCCCGTCAAATTGAGACAGACCACGCGGAACCCGAAACGCGCGAGATCGAATGTGCCGCGCTTCGCAACGCGATGGCCCCCGAGATCGAGCACGCGTGTCCCGGCGGGCCACCCGGCAACGATGCGCTCTTGATACTCGTCGATGAAGCCTCGGCGCAGCGAATGCTCCAGCGCATCACCCGGCAGCAAGCGCGCGCTCATCAGTGCAGCCCCAGGACGCGGAGGTAGGCCGCGCTGACCGACGCCAGCGACGGCGGCTGGAGCGCGCCGCGGAAGCCTGTGAGATCCTGTCCCACGCGGTCAAGCAGGGCTGGCACTTCCGACACGTCATCGAATCCCAGACCCGCACGGCCCACGAGTTCCGGATGTCCGCCCGATCGGCGATAGACCGCCGGCAGACCGCACGACAGGGCCTCGATCAACGCGTTGGAGCACGGATCGTCCTCGCTCGCCGTGAGATACACATCATGGCGGCGCAGCTCATCGGCCAGCGCGAGGGACGGCAACGCCGCTTTGACGACACTCCGAGGCAGCGGCTGCTGCACGCGCCCCACGAACGTGAACTGCACTCGCGCCGGATCCAGATGCGCGTCCAGCCAGGCATACGCGGGTCCGCCCTTTCGGTTGTTGTCCGACCAGGCTGTCGCAATGACACGCAGCGGCCCGGAAGGAATGCGCGCCTCACCGGGATAGAAGATCGCGGGATCCGCGGCGTTGGTAATCACCACCGGCTCCCGAAACGCGAGTCCGAGGGCGTCGTGCGCAGCCAACGAGTAGCGACTCTGGAACACCGTGGCGTCGGCCAGCTCGGCATTCAGCGCGTGAATCCGCCCATCCGTGCCGTCGTCGCGTCCCCGGTAGCGGGCGATGGGACCATCGACGCGATGCACGATGCGCACACCGCGACGACGAGCGTCGCGGAGGAGCGCCGGATCGCCATGATGGGAGTTGAAGAGCACGGCGCGGGTGGCGCGCCCGACGCGATGCCCCACGACGATGCCGCGGCGCTCGAATTCATGGCGCAACGCGAGCAGGAATTGATTGCCGCCGCCGTAGGGGGGCTCCTTGAACTCATGGAGAAACACCACCGGCGCCCCGTCGCGCCACTGGCGGAAACGGCGGATCATCACCGCGGTCCGGCGCCCAGCCGTATGTGCAAGAACCCGATGATCGACATCCGCGCCAAGGTCAGACCGTCGCGGAAGCGATGAATGTTCGTCGTGCCGTAGGTCCGCGCGCGGTAGGCGACCGGCACGTCGATCACGCCCAACCCCAGGACGGATGCAGGGAACAGCAACTCAAAGTCGCCGAAAGGATCGAAGTCACCGAAGTCGCTTCGCCACGCGACAAATCGCTCGTAGTCCCGACGGGCCAGAAGTTTCGTCCCGCACAACGTGTCGGCCAGAGGCGTCTCGAGAATCCAACTCAGGCCTTTTGCGAATCCGATGTTGGCCAACCGATTGAGGAACTGCATGGCTTCCCCTTCCATCGGATATACCAGACGCGTGCCGTTGATGAAGTCTCCCAGGCCCGCGCAATACGCGTCGAAGAAACGCGGGAGCAGTTCCGGCGGCATCGTGAGATCGGCGTCGAGGATCGTGAGCACGTCGCCGGTGGCACGGGAAAAACCGAGTCGGACCGCGTCCGCTTTGCCTCGTCCTGTTTGGCGAAGCGCCACGACCCGGCGCCCCTCGCGGCCGTGCCACTCCGCCGCGACGCGTTCGATTTCCTCCCACGTGCCGTCAGACGAATTGCCCTCGACGAAGATGATCTCGGTCTCGGCGCGAAAATCGGGCATCCTTCGCAATGCGTCTTCGATGTTGCCGCGCTCATTTCGGGCAGGAATCACAATCGAGAGCGATGGCCGATCAGCCGTGTCCGGGCGAATCGGGCGCAGCGTCGTCACCGCCACCAGCGACAGCCACCGGAGCCCCGGGACCGACGGCATGAGGCGATTCAGGAGCGTCCCGAGGCCGAAGAAATGCCACGGCGCGTACACCGCCGGACGTAGGCGCACCACATCGAAGCCCGACAGCCGCGCCAGTCCATGCAGATCCGTGCGCGTGATGAACGTCGTCGCGCGCGGACCGTGGCGCCAGCCGAGTCGATCTGCCAGCCGGAACAGCCACGCCAGATAGGAGTTGTAGACGATCACCGACACGCGATCGCCCCGCCCCATTCGTCCATGCAGCCTGATCAGAAGCGCCTGGATATCCAGCGAATGGTTGAACGTGCCATTCAGCAGAATGACGCGTCGGTAATTCGGCTCGGCGACCGGGACGGCCTCGGGATCATCCAGCCGGGCCACTTGCCTGACCGGAGCATCCACGGCGGCGAGCAGGGTCCCGGCGCGATCGCCGTCTGCGGTCAACTCAATCAGCGCATCGGCATACCGACTGAGACGCGACACTTCGCGTGCGATGACACGATAGATCCACGCCTTCACGGTCGGGCCCCCTCACGAGACGTCACGCGTCGCACATCGGCACGCTTCCAGGACCGAGGATTGGTGGCCACCGTTTCGTGCTGCGGTGCGTCACGCACCAGCGGATCACTCACCTGAAACGCACGGCGGAGGAACAACATGTCGAACCGATCCTTCGACCAATCCGTGATCCACTCCTCCGGATAGCACGTGCTGCCATAGAGGTACACCGCACTGCCCTCCCGCAGTCGCGCATCGACCCACACCTGAATGGCGTCCTGGATCTGTGGCACGGTGCCGGTCCAGTACGAACGGATCCGCAAGACATCGGTGCGACTGGCATCGACCGCCGGCGTCAGATCGCAGGACGCGATGGCACGGCGTCCTGACGTCCCGCCCGGCAGCGCATCCAGCGCCGCAGCCGCCGCCGCGCGACGAATCCCAAGATCGCGGATCGGCCACACCGCACCGGTGTAGTTGAGTAGCCCGGACACGCACACCAACCCCGCCAGCGTCAGCCGCTGCCGCTCCGGCGTCCACCGCGCCATCCACACGCACCACCCGCCGGTGACCAACAGCACGAGGGCCGGCAACGCACCGCCGTGGTACTTCTCGACGGTCGATTCAATCCACCAGTTGCCACCGACGTGGAACGGCAGCAACCATACGCCCGCCAGGACAAGCAGCCGTCGATCACGGCGTGCCATCCAGACACCGCCGACGATGGCCGTCAGCAGGATGAGACCGGCAATCATCTGCAGGAGAAAGGACAGCTCGGTGACCGACCCGCGGCCGGTGAGCGCGTCCCGCCACACATGCCCGCCAAACGTCAGGGCCGTGGCCAGCCCCTTCAGCGCACGAAACGGTTCAGGCACCGAGACCGTGTACTGGTGGTCGGTGCGGAGGTGCCCGACGATCCACGCCATCAACGAAGCGGGCCCCGTCCATTTCTTCAGGTAATACGTGAGCGCCAGCGTGCCCACGCCCGTGACAGCGGCGCCGGTCACACACTCCCGGCACGCGCGCCATACGCGCGCCCGCGCGTCGAGGTCCGCGCGCCCGTACCACGTCGCGACGCAGAGTGCCGGCGCCGCGAAGAAGAACTCCGCGTGCCCCATCATCGACACGCCGAACAACACGCCGGGCCAGAGCGCGATGCCACTCAAGGCGAGCCAGATTCCCGCCGCACAGATGGCAATGGGCAGACCATATTGCTCGCCGTTCGACATCACGCCCGAGTGCAGCGACAGTCCATACAGGACCGCGGCCGTCCATGCCGCCGCGCGTGTGCCCACCAGCGCCAACGCAATCCACCCGATGAAGACCGCCGCGCACGCCGTGCTGATCATTGCGATAGCGGCCATGACGTGTTCCATCGACGCGGCCACGCCCAGATGTGCCAATCCAAGCCAGACGCCCCGAGCGAGCGGCACCTGCAACACGTGCCCGGGATTGGCAAGCTGAGGCGCGTCTTTGTCGCCTTTGGCGGCTTCCTGCACGAAGCGTAGGACATCACCCGGAAGCACCGTGGACCGCGTCACCGCGTACAAGGTCACCAGACTGATGACAAGGATCGCAGCGAACCGCCAGGCCCACGCGCGATCGGGAACGACTATGCCGGACGTCGTGCGGTAATCCATAACGATCCTGAGAACTCACGAACCAGAGGCATCGACTCAAAGACCCGTCCGATCCCACGCACCACCGGAATGAAGGGGCGTGGCGTCGCCGGATGCAACCAGTCGAACGGCGTGATGCGGACGTCGCGGAAGCCCGCGCGTTCAAGCACGCGCCGCACCTGCCACCGCACGAACGCCGTCTCGTCGGGCGAGACTTGTGGAAACCAGGACCGGAAGTGGCGTTCCGCGTAGATTTGCGGATTCAGCATGTTGGGTTCGGCCAGACTCATGTAGCCGCCGGGTTTGAGCAGCGCGAAGATCTTGGTCCACGCGTCCGGCAACTCGAGGTGGTGCAGCACGGACGACGCCACGACGGCATCGAACGGGCCGTCCAGGTCGCACGTTTCGAACGGCTGCTCGCGGAACTCAACGTCCTGCAAGTCCTTGGCGCGCGCAATCTCCAGCAACTCGCTCGACAGATCCACGGCGATCAGGCGCGCGCCAGTGCGGGCGAAGTACTCGGTGAACAGCCCCGTACCGCAACCGATCTCCAACACGTTGGCCCCGGGGCCCAATCGTCCGCCTTGCGCAATGAGCGCGGCGCGCCGCTCCGCACGCAATCGGCCCGCAGGGGTCCCCCACCCCCAGATCGCTTCGGCGCCACCTTCCGCCAGGTACTTGCCGTGGTTCACTTCGTTGCGACGACGATGAGTCGGCGCCGAAGCCTGCTGATCAGTCATGCGCGAGTGCGCTCCTCATTACGTTGCACGGCATGGTCGCCGGCGTCGCTCTGGTCTGTGCGTTCCACGACCACGTACGCGAAACTCGCCCACCACTCGGGCCAGCGCACAAGCAGGTGATCGAGCCACGTCCACACCGGAAAAGTCCAGGCCGGCATCGCCAACCGCGATGACACGCCGCCCGACAGGAAGTACCGGAGCGGCATCGCGGGCGTCACCTGCACGACGCGCCACTCCGGGAACTCACGGTGGAATTGCGCCCGGTCTCGAGCGAACACCATCCACGGCATCGCGATGTTGGCCGCCGACAGTGGCCCGCCAGCGGGAAACTCCCAGGTGGTCGCCATCGGTACATACGGCTCGTGATGCACCCGTCCGTAGACACCGGCTGACAGCGTCGATACCCAGGGTTCCACGAGTAACAACCGACCGCCCGGACGAACGCAGCGACCGGCCTCTCGGAAAAAACGGCGCACGTCGGGCAGATGATGAAGGACGTTGGTCATCACGATGGCGCGCAGCGAACGGTCGGCAAACGGCATCACATGCGCATCGAACGCGAGGCGGACGGGCGCCTGAAAGGATAGGTCGGACGTGATGAGACCCGGCAGGCGTTCTTCAAGAAAGCCACAGCCGGACCCGAGTTCCACCACGGCGCCTTCGCCTGATGGCAACGCGCGCTCGATGAGGTCGTACCACTCGTTGTAAACACGGCGCAGAAAGGGACGACGGCGGATCAGTTCCCGCCGAGCGCGGATCGCTGCCGGATCATCGGTGTGGAGCCCTCGCACCAACGGATGGACGAGCCAATCACCAGCCACGGTCACACCGTTGATCTCAGTGGGCCACCTCGGGCGCCGCCGAGAGCGGCGACCGTCCGGGCCACGGAAGACCCGCTGATGCCCATAGCCACAGCGGGAAGGTCCGCGGCCGCCACGTTCCGGCCTTCAGTGCCGCGGTCAGATGTTTGCGCGCCACGCGCGGGTCGTTCAAACCTCGATACAGCAGTTCGCCCCACCAGGCCTCCAGGCGTCCGCGACATCGGTAACCTGCGGCGAATTGCTCGCGATTCCCCGCGGCGGCCACCAGCGCGGCATACGAGTCTTCGCCGAACTGTGCCCGCTCGTCGGCAAACACCCGGGCAATGCCGGCCAGTTGCAGTTGCTCGGATCGGCGTTGCGCATAGGTGCTCGCGCGATTGAGTCGCCATTGGTAGAAGGGCGTCGGCAAGATGTCGATCGCATGGCGATCCGTCATGCGCAACCAGAGGTCGTAGTCCTGCGCGGCGGTGAACGCGGTGCGGTACGTGCCGACCGCCTGCAACACGCTCCGTCGAATCATCATCGCGCCGTGCACGGGAGTAGCGCGCAGCGTGAGCAACCCGCGACGCACCGCGTCCGGCCCACTGACGGTCGGAAATGCGCCGACGCGGCGTCCTCGTTCGTCGATGATGTCGGCGGCGGTCCCAAGCGCGGCGATGTCTGGGCGGGCATCGAGCCCCGCCACCTGCGCGGAAAACCGGCCGGGCAGAGACACATCATCCAGGTCATGGCGCGCGATGTAGTCGCCGCTCGCTGCAGCGATCCCTCGGCAGAGCGCTGCCGTCAGTCCTTCGCCGTCCGTGCGCAACACCGTGATCCGTGAGTCACGAGACGCCGCCTCCGCGAGGATCCGCGGTGTCTCATCGGTCGAGCCGTCGTCGATCACGATCACTTCAAACGCGGGCGCCTCCTGACCGAGGACGCCGGCCAACGATGCCGCGACGGTCGGCCCGCCGTTCCGCACGGCGGTCACGACGCTGACACGCACCGACGCGTTCGCCATCACCGTTGCAGGATGACCTCGGTGTAGCCGTTGCGGCTGCCGCGATCCGCGAAGTGCAGCAGGCGCCCACCAAACAAGGCGAGGACGTCCTCTTTGGTGATGTCTCCAACGCGATCGGCCACGGTCGGCTTCGCACCGTTGGTGAAGCAGAAGATCAGGATGCCGCCGGGCCGCAGCACGCGCTTCCATTCAGCCGCCGTCCGCTCCGGATCCTGCGACTGATCGAACGAGTTCGAGTAGATCACGGGGAACGACGCCGACCATTCGGTCGGCATCTCGTCGAATGACCCGATCCAGATGTCACGTCGCTCGGCCTGAGGATTGAGTTCGACGCCAATGACGGACCGCGGCGAGAGATCGTTGCGGTCCGACCGGCCGATACCTTCAAGGACCGGCAGTCGGCTCCGAAACGACTGGCTATAGATCTCGGTGACCCGCACGCCCGCGGCCACGGCACGAGGGCCGAACCACTGCGACCGGAACAGGTCGACTTCACGCCCGTTGCGCGTACCGAGGCACAGCACGGGACCGGGCAACGACGCGCGCGTTCCATCGAGGCCGCGCACCAGATCCGCATACTTGCACACGTCGTGCACGGAGACTTTGCAGTACCCAAACTTCCGCTGCGACCGCGCGATCTGCGTGGACTTGTACTCGTCGCGACTCTGCATGTCGCCTGGAAACAACTTCATCGGTATGCTCCGTCCCGCGCGACCAACCCGTCGAAGAATGCGAGCCACTGCGGTGTCTGATTGGCGTAGTCATGACGCTCGGCAACGGCACGTGCGGCAGGAATCGCCGTACGCTGCCACGTCGCATCGAGGGCTCGCCTTCCGGCCTCCGCCAGCGCCTCCGCGTCGTCGATGTCCACGAGAAACCCGGTGAGGCCATCCTCAATCACGGCCGTCGCTTGCCCGACTCGAGTACTGACGATAGGAATGCCCGACGCCATGCTCTCGAGCACGGCTTTCGGCCCGCCCTCCTGACGCGACGACACGAGGTACACGTCGATGGCGTGATACAGCGACGGCACATCGATCTCGCCGGCGCCCGCATACACGAACGGAACCCCAGCCTCTGACAGGGCGCGCATGACGTAGCCGCGCGCGGGCCCGGACAACAACACCCAGAGTTCAGGTATGCGGGCGTGCAATTCGACAATCGCGGCCACGAGGATCTCCGGGGCCTTCACCCGTTTCGGCTCGAGGCCTTCGCCCCACCCGTTTCCATCTTTCTGGAAGGACCCGACGACGACGGCGGAGGCGGGAACGCCTAACCTCGCGCGCACGGTCTCGCGGACGCCGGGGCCGGGCAACGTGAACGCCGTCGTATCGACGCCGATGGCGATGCGATGCACTTTGGACGCGTCAATTCCCGACGCCAATACCGCCTCGTGCATCCGGGCGTGCGTGACTTGGATTCGCGCGACGTGCCGATGCCCTCGCACGAGTTGGGCATAGGTCGCGTCGAACGCGCGATCCCCGTCGCCGGGGTAGCCGTGGTAGTAGGGAAAACACACTGGCACGCGCATCGCCTGCCAGCGCTCGAGCTGGTGCAAGGCCTGCTCACGGGCCGCGAAGAACGCCGGCTGGTTCGGCCACGGCGTCCGCGCCTCACGAACACTGACACCCTGCCGGCGCAACAGCGCGCCGACCTGTCGAGCCTCATGATCGAGAACCCAACCGGACTGATCCCCGATGACGGTGAGGAACCGGCCCGGCGCTCCCGGCGTCAGCGTCGCCAGCGCACGCCAGATCCCGTTCGCCGCCGCTGTCATCACCGTTTCTCGGCCACCAGATATCGTCGGCGCGCCGCCGCGGTGATGACCGTCGGCACGTAGCCGCCTCGCGCGCAAATCTCGTCGGCGGCTTGCACGACGCCGGGGTACTGCTCCGGCGTGTAATCGTCGAAGAAGAGCACGTCGCCCGCCTGTTGACGTCCATGGAGTGCGGCCCACTCCGCTTGCACATGCTCGTAGGTGTGCACGCTGTCGAGTACCGCCAGATGCACGCGTGGCACCGACACCCGCGCCAACACGCGAGGGCTGTCGCCTCGGAGAAACACGACGTAGCGCTCGAGCAGGTCGCGGTAGGCCTCGAGCAACTGCGCGCGCGTCCGACGCCCTTCGGCGTCGCGATAGCAGTTCCAGTAGATCGGGCGGTCGTGCGGCAGCACGTCGACGGTCATGACGAGTCCCGACGCGCCGGCATCCGCGAGCCCTTTCGTCATGCACAACGCCGAGAACCCGCGCGCCGTGCCGGTCTCGACGATGGTCACGCGCCCGTCGGTCACACGCTGCGCCGCGCGACGCGCCAGCGCATAGAGCAAACGGCCGTGCTGATAACACAACTCGGACGCTTTGATGGTGATCTGCGTCGGCAGGGCCAACGCGTCGAGCCACGTGCGGTCGATGGCGACCCCCCACTCACGTTCCCAGCGGTCGACTTCCGGGTACTCGATCGCTCTCGCCGATTCCCATCGGCGCCGGTAGTCCTCAGGTGCGGCCAGGGGTGCCGCGCAGAATGGGGTCGTGTCGAACGGACGCTCGAGCCGCGCTTCGGTCCACGCCAATGCCGCGCGCAGCCACGCCTCACGCATGCTGCGGTGCCTGGAATCGGGCCACGAGGAAGCGGCTCGCCCACCACACGACGATGGCCGCCGCGCAGAGATGGTAGATCCCGAGATACGCGAAGTTCCCGGCCGTCGAGATGCCGAGCGCGATGAACGACAACGGCGCCCCCATCGCCATCACGCGAAGCGCGGTCGCCTCTCGGCGCCACGCCGCGATGACGATCACGAGCAGCGCCACGAGCCCGTGGAAGGGCACGCGCACTTGTGTCCCGAGCCGCGCGTACCACTGCACGGGTGTGGTCTCTGACAGAATGCGCCACGTCCGTTTCGCGAGAATGACGGCGTACCACTTCGGGTCGTGCGTGATGTCGTGGAGCACCTTGTCGCGGAGGAGCTCCTGTACGTGTGGCGCTTCGAACGGCGCGCGGTAGTAGAGATGCGCGGCATCGTAGAAATCGGCATCGATCCGCGGCTGGTGCTCGCGGGACATGCCCCACCACCACGGCAGTGGCGTGCCGTAGCGGGCCCGCAGCGCGGGCTCGGCGTAGGCCACGGCCGAGTTGTCGGAGGCTTCATAGCCGTACTTGGTGTCGAAGTCCCCGAGCCCGACGAACACGATCGTCCACAGGTTGTGGGCGTTGGCCCACGGCCCCGGATACGGATGGCCACCGGCCTTCGTCACGACCGCGGTCGATTCAGCGATCTTGTGCGAGAAGAACGCCTGCCAGGCCTGCAAGCCGATCACGAATACGACCAGCGACAGCGCGGCCGTCACGAGGCGCGATCGTCGACTCGCACCGGCCGCCGTCAGCAACACGATGATGACTCCCAGCAGCGGCGCCGCCGTTTCAGACCGAATCTGATACGACGTCGCACACAGAAGACCCGCACCGCACGCGATGCCGGCCCGGGCCCACGTCGGCCAACGGCGTCCGGTCACCAGCGGCGCGACGAGCGCCAGCGCGAGGCACGCCACCGTGATCGGCCACGACTTCACGTTCTCTTCCCGATAGGCGGCAAAGAGTTGTGCCGGGTCGGAGCCCACGAGGACGAAGAGCGCGGCGCCCAGCACGGTGTGCTCACACGC
Source organism: uncultured Solibacteraceae bacterium (assembly GCA_964343975.1). Classification (GTDB taxonomy): domain Bacteria; phylum Acidobacteriota; class Vicinamibacteria; order Vicinamibacterales; family SCN-69-37; genus SCUN01. The sequence continues at coordinate 19,641 of CAYFLU010000002.1, read as the reverse complement.
CCAGAACGCCACGTAGACGACGGAGAGCGCCAGAAGAAACATCAGCGCGTTGAACAGACGCGTCTCGGCGAGTTCCGGCGATCCGAGTCGCCAGGCGTCGAAGAGATACAGGTACGTCTCCAGAAAGTTGCCCCACCGCATGGTGTGGCCCCACTCTTGGACGAGGGCATCGCCGTGCTCGACGAGACTGCGGTCGGCCGCCTCGGGCGAATACGTCAGGTGATTGGGTTCCTTCGGCGGCGCATCGTTCGAGTAATAGAAGTAGTAATCGCGCCCGGACTCCAGCGTCGCGACCGGGAACAGGTTCTTGTAGAACAGGAAATACACGAATCGATCCTGCGAATGCAGGCCACTGATTCGCATCTTGTGGGTATTGGGGAGATCCGACCGCAGTAGCGACAGTTGCCACAGGATGAGCAGCGGCAGCGGCGCCAATGCCAATGCCCGCCGCACCCACCGCCGGGACAGCCACCCGATCACGCCACGGCCCTCGCACGCACGATCATCGTCAGGCCTTGTACTTCTTGTAGTCGACCGCGTAACGCTGATGGTCGGCCTTCACATCAAATCCGAAGTTCGAGCGCGGCAGATCCGCGCCCTTGCGGTAGTAGTTCACGAGCACGTGCCGCTCACCGCCGGCCATCGGGGGCATGCCTTTGTGCACGCCGAAGGTGTCGAAGAGCACGATCGTGCCGCGCGGCCCAACGACCTTCACGTGGCGCTGCAGCCGATCCCCCAGCTCCTCGTCCGTGAAATTCGTCGGGTGCTTCGTCCCGGAAGGGTCACCCGGACTGACGGCCGGTCCCCACACGTTCTCCTTCATGCGCCGCAGCTCGTCGTCCGTGTGCGTGCCGATGAGATAGGACGTCGGGCCATCCTTCTCTTCGACGTCGCTGAGATACAGCATCACTTTGTACGTCGACGTCTCGAACGTATCGACGTGGAATCCGCGCACCGGCACCGGATGGGGTCGATGACGTTCGTACAGGCACAAATGGACGGAGTGCGGGTCTCCGTAGTACTCGGACCCCACCGTATTCAGGATCGGATCATGTCGGAAGCGTGCGGCCTCGTCGCTGAAACAATCGATGTGGTAGATGCGTTCATTGGCGGCCGCCGCGGAGCCCTGATACGCGTCGAATCGCTTGTACGAGCCATCCGGATAGTTCATGTCGCCCGGTTCGTCGATGCGCGCCACGCACGCCTCTCGAATCGTGTCGACGAACGACGATGCGTAGTACCCCGGGACCACGCAGATCCCGAACTCGCGCATGCACGCCAGCAATTCCGCGGCGTCCGTGCCTTTGCGAATGACGCGCTCAAGCATTCTGTGCTCCTTGGAGGGCGGCCGGATCGAACTGCAACTGGCAGAACCGGCGGTAGGTCTCGCTGGCGGACAACAACTCTTGGTGCCGACCGATCGCCTCGATGCGACCGTGGTTCAACACCACGATGCGGTCGGCATGCATCACGGTCGACAACCGATGGGCAATGACTATGGCGGTCGTGTGCTCGACGATGCGGTTGATGGCCTGTTGTACGAACCGTTCGGACTCGGAATCGAGCGCACTCGTCGCTTCATCGAGCAACAGGATCTGGGGATTGTGGGCGACCGCGCGCGCAATCGCGAGCCGCTGCCGCTCCCCGCCCGATAAGCGGACGCCACGGTCTCCGACCACGGTGTCGTATCCCTGCGGCAGCCTGGCGATGAAGTCGCGCGCGTAGGCGACGGTGGCCGCCTGCTCGATCATGTCGTCGGTGACCTCGTCGCGGCCGAACCGGATATTCGCGCGCACCGTGTCATGGAACAACAGGGTCTCTTGCGACACGACCCCGAACAAGCGTCGGTATTCACTCTGCCGCAGCGTGCGCAGATCGACGCCATCGATGCGCACCATGCCGCGCTGCGGATCACGCAGCCGCAACACCAGGTCCGCCAGGGTCGACTTCCCGGCGCCGCTCGGCCCGACGATCGCCACGAATTCGCCTTTGCGAATCTCCAGCGACACGGCGTCGAGCGCGGGTGTGTCATGGTACGCAAACGTCACGTGTTCGAGCGCGAGCCCCTGTTCGAACGTCTGCTTGACCACGGGGCCGTCCACAATAGCGGGGCGCTCGGCGAGCAACTCGCTGATCCGCCCGTAGGCTGCGCGCGTGGCTTCAATCCAGAGCACCGACGTGGCCGAGTTGTTGATCGGGGCGATCAGCTGCTTGCCCACGTAGGTGAAGAGCAGCAATCCCTGGAAACTGAGCGTCCCGCGCTGCACCTGCACCATGGCGATGAGGAAGATGCCCAGCATGGCCAGTGAATCGAGAATCGCGCGCGCCGGCGCCTCGATCTTCTCGACGCGCCCTTTGCGCAAACCGGCCTCGGCGACACGGCCGATGGTTTCGGCCAGCTTGCGCAGCTCGTAGCGCTCGGCACCGAACGACTTGGTGACGCGGACACTGGTCAGCGACTCCTGCACGGCGCTGATCAACTGGGCATGGCCATCCGTCTCCTCGCGCGTGAGCCGGCGGATCGGTTGCTTCAGCACCTGCGTGATACCGAACTGCACGCCGAGCAGCACGAACGACCCCACCGTCAGCCAGACACTCGTGTTCAGCAGATAGGCCGCGTAGATGACGATCTGGACGTTGTGGTGGATCAGGCTGCGAATCAGCGGGCCGAGGGCCGTGGCCGTGTTGTTGGCGTCGGTCGTGACGCGCGCAATCAACTCTCCGGCCTTCTCGCGGCTGAAGAACGCGACATCCTGATGCAGCAGATGCGTGAGCAGGTCGAGCTGGATCAGTCGTGCGTAGCGCGCGCGTAACCAGGCGGCGCCGTAGTCGGCCAGATATGTCGCGCCGGCCACGGCCACCGCATGGACGACAAACAGGACGCCGAAGAGCGTGGCGACTGACGCGCCAGCCGCCGCGTCTCCGAGGACGGCGTGTGTGACCCGCGCGCCGAGGTAGTTGAGGTTGAGCCACGACGTCCCGGTGGGCGGCGCCGCCGCGGGCCCCGACAAGCTGGACAGCAGACCGGCCAGGATGGCGGGCTGCAGCACCATGAGCAAGTTGCCACCCAGCGTGAGCAGCGACAGGCCCACCAGCGCGCGACCGTGCTGTCGCGCGTAGCGGTCAATCAGCCAGCGAAAAACGCCGGTCTGGGGGGTGACACCCGATTCAGCGGCGGCGTGTGGCAACGCGATCCGTCAGGGACTGGCCGTGCTTGACGTAGTTGTAAAGGGGCACCGGCAAATGGAAGATCTTGGACCGATCTATCCGGCTGAACAGGTCGCGGTCCTCGAACACTTTCCGCTTCTGGTTGTAGGAACCGATGATCTCGAGATACGACGTACGGAGCATCAGGCCGCACGCCAACCCGTTCTCCTCGAACTTCTCGACCGAGAGCACGCGCTCGTTGTTGTCGGTGAGGAAGTAATCGCAGGACACGCCGGCGAACTGCGGGCAGAAGCGCAGCACGTTGTAGAGCATCGAGAGAAAGGCGGGCTGCACGTAGTCATCGGCGTCGACGCGCACGAAATACTTGCCACGCGAGTGATCAACGCCGACGCGAGAGGACCCGCCCACACCCAGGTTCTTCTTGTTGACCACGACCTTGACGTCACCGGCTTCGACGAATGCCGCGATCGCCTGCAACGAGTCGTCGGTGCTGTGGTCATCGACCACGATGATCTCGTAGCGGCCGCGTTCGATGTCCTGATTGAGGAGCGACCGCAGGCATCGACGGATGTACGTCGCGTAGTTGTAATTCGTGACGACGACCGAGATGTCGGGACCTCTCACACCCGCACCGCCTTGGCCATCAGGCGGGCGTACTTGCAGAGGTCCGCCAGTTCGGCGGGCGTCGCACTGCAGATGTGGTCGGGCCCGGCCAGTCCCTTGTTGAGCGTGAAGTGCTTCTCGATGACCGTCGCGCCGCGGGCGACGGCGATCAACGCCGCTTCGATGCCGATCGTGTGATCGCTGAACCCGACATAGGGCGCGCCCGCGAAGGCGGCCGGTAGGTGCACGTCAGCCATCGCGCAGGGGTACTTCGGCACGCAATGCAGATACCGCGCATTCGCCGCCGCGAACGGCACGGCGGCGCCTTCCCAGAACCCGAGTGAGACGAACGTTTCCTTGCCGGTCGCGAGCATCTGGCGGCAGAGCTCGGCATTTTCGACGGCGCGGCTCGCGATCTTGTGTCGGCGGACACCCAGCGACTCGACCCAGCCGAAGCGCTCGAGGTCGAACACCGACGCCATGAACTCGATCCCTTCGTCGTCGCACATCGCCTTGAGCTGACGCGCTTCGTCGAGTCCGAACTGCACGGTCAACGCCTGCGCCAGCGCGTCGGCGTTCGGATACGAGCCGGACGGGCCGAAGATCTTGTACGGATCGTAGAACTGGAACTTCGCCACATCCGCGCCGACCAGGCGCGCTTGACGAATCAACTCGTGCGCGAGATGAATGCTGCCGTTATGGTTGATGCCGATTTCCGCGATGATGGTCATGCGTGAGGTCCTCATTGGGCGGCGTCTGCCCGGCGAAACGTGCCGCCGGTCCCGCGCCACAGTGCTTCTGCGAACTCAAAGTCCGCTTCCGTGTCGATGTCGACGAGCTCTCGGGGATCCGCGACCTCGAGCAACCGCACCGTGGCCCAATCCCAGTAGCGCCCGTGCGTGAAGAAGTAGTCGCGCTCGAAGAAATACAACGCGTGCGCGAATTCGAGCACGGGCTGCACGGTCTTGCTGTTGATGGTCTTCATGTCGGCCGGAAAATTGAGGGGCCGATGCTCCAGGCTGATGAAATGGTTCTGCCGGCGCTGCACGGCGAACGCCGGCGCATGCCCTCCCGCAGCGCACTGCTCGAGAAACCCGCGAATCGTCTCCACGCGCAGGAACGGCAGACACGCATTGACGATGAGCAGATGCGAGTACGGCACGTCCCGCAGGAACGAGAGGATGTCCGTAATCGGCTCGTCGATCGTGGCGCTCCGCGGATCCCGCGGCACGTACGGCACGGCGTGCTGTGCACATTTCTCGGCGAACACCGGCTCGAGTCCGGCGAAGAAGGCAGCCGGCGTAAACGCGTGGAGCTTCTGCAGCGCGATGTCGACGAGTGTCGTACCGGCAAACGGCCGCAGCATCTTGTTGGCGCAGCGCTGGCTCTGCACTCGCCCGAACGAGAACACTCCGACCGTCGGCGTCATGACCTAGAAGTATGCCTCGGGGAGCTGCGCGGCGAGATCACCAAGTGACGGCCGCCAAGCCTGGAGTTTCAGGAAGTCGCCGCGCCATCCCACGACGACGCGGCCCCGGTGATACCGGTTGATGTAACTGGCCATGACCGACGCCGTGTCTTCGCGTTGGTACGTCACGAAGTTCTTCCGCACACGGTGGAAGCCGTTGGTGAACCACTTGTCGACACCCAGCCACGCGGGCAGCAGCCCCCAGATGACCTCCAACGGCGTGCCCGCGAACGGCAGGTCGATCGCGTCGAGCAGATCGAAGGCCACGATCTTCTCGTGAAAGCGTTCCAGGAATGCGCGCGAGAACAGGTGATTGGTGGCACAGCCAAACCACTCGGGCTCGACCACCCGATGGAACGTCACACCGAAATGCGCCGCCGATTCCACGGCCGGGATTGAAGCAGGCGCGAAGCGTCCGGCCGGATACGCGTGCGCCGAGAAGACCGGGGGCACCCGGGCATCCGCGCCGAGCGCCGCGGCCGACGCCCAGCGGTCAAGGGTATCGGGCAGCCGCTGGAGCAGACGCCCAGCCCACGACGGCGGCAGGTGCTCCGATGTCGGGCCGAAACGACGCTGCCAATGCGCGCGCAGCTTCCGCATCGCGGGCCAATCACCGCTGACGATCGGCACGTGATGTTCGGTCTCCGGCGCGAATCCGCTCCCCCACTGGTCGTACACGGCGGCAAAAGCTGGATCCCGGCCGAAGATCTCGAAGGCGCGGGCGACCATCCGTTCATGCAGGGCGTCGAGCGGCGTCGGCGTGTTCCCGCGGGCGATCAGGCGCTCCACAAGGGCCCGCGGCAGGCGGCGCTTCTCGTGACCCGAGGCGATGAAGTGCGCACCGCGCGCATCGGCAAAGGCCACCAGGGCCCGCAGCAGGTACGGGTGGGCGAACAACGTCCCTTCCCCAACACACAGGGTGTAGTCGTAGTCGCGCCAGTGCCCGTCGCGGATGAACTTGTACCAGGTCCCGGAATCGAGCGCCTGATCGTTCTCGTACTCAAGCTCCACCACCCGCCGGCCGCGCACCCGCGCGATTTCCCGGACGCGCGGATCGAAGGGCGACAGTTGCGTATTCGTCCCGGTCTCGCGTGTGAGCGCGTCGAACTCCGCGTACGACGCGCGCGGCACCCGTCCGTCGCCGATGTTGTAGGCCACGAAGATGTCGGCCGCTTCCGGCTCCTGCGCGAGCAGCGTGAGCCACGAGGACATGAGCAGCCACGGTTTGTGGTGGGCGCAGAACACGATCGCGAGACGCGGACGGCTCACAGACGCATCAACGCTTCCGGCGAGATTGTCGGAAGCCCCTCGATCGGCGAGGCGTAGGTCCAGGGCGTGTACACGCGTGTGAAACGCAGCGGCGCGTCGCGCCACAGCAGCCGTAGATCGTCGAACTCGCTCTGCGGCCGCTTGAACATCCAGCCATTCGCGCGGTAATTGCCGTTGAACACCCGGCCATGGCGACGCAAGAACCACCAGAAGTGCAGCATCGACTGGAACGTATACGGCGCCGCGTATTCGAAGGAGCCGAGGATGGACATGTCCATCCCCATGAAATAGACCTCCGCAAACCCCATGTAGTGCAGCAAGGGGTACAGCGCGATGGCTGCCGAATTCATGAACGTCCGACCGCCGCCCACGAGCACCTGCCCGTTCTCTTCAACAGGCTCGAAGTACCGCTGCAGGTCGAAGGCCGAGTCGTCGAACCGCTGGTCGAAGTAGTAGGTCCGGTCTTCGTACGCGTAATGTGGGAAGTACTGCTCCCGCAGACTTCGGCAGGCAATGACCTTCGACGTCGGCGCTTGCGCGAGCAACTCGTACGGGGAGTCGCGGAGATAGACATCCGGACGCCACTTGTAGTTCTTGTGCGGCCCGCGATGTGGGCGCCAGACTTCGAGATTCCGGTCGAGGTTCTCGCGCAGCTCACGCGCCACTGGCCGATACGGCTTCTTCAGCAGCCAATCGATGTTGGTGTGCGCGAGCAAGGATCGATACACCCAATGTTGGAGGGTGTTGTCCTTGGCCTTCTCCGGAAACAACATCAGGTAGTAGTCCGGCGGACAGGCGCTCCGCAGGAATCCCGGCGTCAGCGCCTTCGTCTCGAGCAACGTCACGAACCCGCATCGACGGAGCCAGCTGAAATCAAACCCGGTCGCGAGCGACGACGGCCCGCCGAAGATCACGAGTGCGCGATCGCCCCGGTGCGCGTGCTTCAGTCGTTGCATCAGATGAACTCGGCCGGCGACCGCTGCGTGCCGGCCCCGGCACCGAAGTCGCCAGACGGCGCGCTGGTCTCCGTCCCGAATCGAACCGTGCGCTGCAATTTCGACGTCGCGATGCGCGAGATGATGCGGCCGATAGCATTTACTTCGCGACCGTACTGGGCGTACTGGCTCTCGAGCATCGCTACTTGCTCGGGCGTATGTTCGAAGATCACCTCCACCGGCTCCGCCCGGCGTTCCGGCCACTGCTGGAATTCCTCGGCCTGCAAGCGCGCGAAATCGTAGTGGAACATCGCCGACAGGCGCACGGGCGGCCCGAACAAATCGCGCTTGCGCAACCGGCTGTACGCGGCCAGTTCCGCCAGATACAGCGCCGCGTCCTCGGCACGATCCGGCGCATACTGCGCCGCGAGTTCTCCGGCGATGCCAAACGCCGTGTCGTGAATGTCGTCGACCAGGTGGAGAAACGCCAGCGCCCGATGGCGAAACACGACGTTGTTGCCGAGTTCTCCGGCCACATACCGGTCGATCACCTTGGGATCGTTCTTGACGAACGCGACCAGCGCGTCCTTGCTCGTCCACAGTTCGTCGCGCGTCGCCTCATTGAAGGATTGGTACAACGCCCGAATCGGCGCAGGAAATGCCGCCTCGCGCTCGTGCAGGAGCCGGAGGAACGCCGATGCCGGCACGCCGCAGACTCGCAGGAAGCCGTAGAGCTCGTACAGGATCCGGTCCTGAAAGAACAGCCCCATCGTCAGGGCAAACCGTCGGCACTCGAGGTAATCGTCGAACGACATCGTGCTCGACGCGACGGCGACTTCCTCCGGCTCCGCCGACAACAGCCAGCGATCGCGGAACCGATACGCGCCAAAACACCGCGGCACGATCCGGAATCGGGTCTGGAGCTGCCACCGCGCCATCGACGCGGGCGTGGTCAGTTCCGTGCCGTCCAGCATCATCAGGGTGAACATCGAGATGAGCTTCATGTCGGCGTCGGCGAGCTTGAGCACCGAGTCGATGTGCTTCGCCTTGGTGTCACCGGGCAACCCGAGGATGACCTCCGAGTAGGTATTGGCATCGACGGCATTGAACGCCCGCGCCACCTGCACGAGTTCCTCCGCGGCGATGTTCTCCCGCTTGATGTTCTCCAGCACTTCGGGATCCAGCGACTGCACAGACGCCGACACGCGCAGGCTTCCGTCCAGCAGATCGACGCACTCGAGCACGCGGCTCTTCTGATTCTTTCCCGTCGCGACATGCACGTACGCCGGGTACCCGTACTGCTCCCGCACGCGCACGATCGCCTTCGTGACCTCGACGTCCTGCTTGTACATCCCGAAGTTCACGTCCGCCAGATCCAGGACCTTGCCGCAGTAACGGGCCGCGACGTAGCGGAGTTCCTCCTCGAATCGGCTGGCGGTCTTCCAGTGCACCTTCGTGCGCGCACCAATCCCGTCCACGCAGAACGTGCACGTGAAGGGACAGCCGCGGTTGCTCTCGAGCAGCGGCACGATCGTCACGTCCTCGAGGAACTCGTCGAGATACCCCGCGAGATACGGCGAAGGAATCAAGTCGAGATTCGTGGTCCGCGCGCCCGTGTCGCCGTGTTTCAGCAGGCGGCCGTCGACGAGCGCATGGACGCCCGGAATCGGCGTGCATTTCACGGCCCCGATGTTCCCCGAGTGCGCAAGCCACGCGTCCACCAGCGCTGTGAATGGCGCCTCGCCTTCGCCGGACACGTGGACGTCAACGGCCGGATGCCGGCGCAACCAGCGCTCCCGATCCCCATCGTCCAGCGGGTAATTGGGGCCGCCGAATACGACGAACACGTCGGGACGTTCCGCCTTGATGGCCTCCACGATCGAGTACGACAGATCGAGGTTCCACATGTAGTTGGAGAGCCCGATGATGGCCGGCGGCTCGGCCAGGCACGCATCGATGAAACGTTGCGGATGTTTGAAGATCCGCACGTCGAGCGCCGCGGCATGAGGCGAATGCGCCATCAGCCAGGCCTTGAGGCACCCGACGCCGTAGGGCATGGTCTCGGTGCCCCAGCCGAGCGGAGACGCGTGCGTCAGGTCACCGAGGAATACGCGATGCATGTCGATCAACTCTCCTGACGCCGTGCGGTGACCGCCGCGGCCATGGCTGAAACGAGGCGCTCACCCGCGCGACCATCGGCGTGGGACACGAACTTCTCGACGTAACGGCGTCGCGCCGCTTCCTCCATGCGGAAGGCCGACAGATCCATCTGGCCGAGACGCGCGAGAACATCCGGTACCGTCATGACCGTGCTGGCGCCGGTGAACTGGAACGGACCGCCTTCAGCCGTCGAGAAGAAGTGCTCGAACGAGCGGATGTTCATCGTGGCCGACGCGGGGAAGTAGTGATCGGCCGAAAACGGAATGCAGAGATGCGGGATCCCCAACGCCACCGATTCGATCGCGGCGGTCGTGAAATGTCCTACGGACAAACTTGCGATCGAGAGGGCTTCGAAAACCGTGCCCGGATACACATGCTCGTCGTAGACGCACCGGTCTGCTGCGGCCTCTAGGTAGTGAGGCACGGGTGTCTTCTGTCGCGCTTTCACAAGCAGGTATGCTCCGTTGAGGTCGCAGAACCGCCGCAGCGCTGCGACGACGTTGGCATCATCGCACCTGCGCCAGACGTCCGGAAGATACTCGTACCGACCGTGTCGGATAATCCTCGCCAGCTTTCGTGCCACGCTGGCTTCTGCGAAGATGTGTTTCGGCCAGAAAGCCTCTTGGCCCACGCCGGCAGGAAACGGAAACAGCACAACCACAGGCTGCGACGCGGGAATACCCCAGCGCGCTCGTACAGCACATTGGTCGATCTCTCGCGCGACATCGAGCGCCGGCATCCCAACGGCCGCGCAACGGGCGAGAACGGCACGCTCGTACGACGCCAAGTCATCGATTTCGCGTTCTTGCGCATACCAGGACGCTGCCCAGTTGATCCACCACGGGCTCGCAATCGAGATGAGATCACGTGTCAGGAGTGCCGATGCACGTTGCACAACGAACGTATCCAGCACGTGCTGTTGTTCGACCAGCAGCGGCCCGCGCGCGCCATTCGCGGGTGCGGGCAACTGGCTCGTGCGCAGCGAGACGAGCGCGTCGAGATCCGTGCGGGCGAGCCACGACGACAGTTCCTCGGTGCTGTGACACGCGCGACTCTGGACGCCACGCGCGGTGAGACCGTCCGCTGAATCGAGCGCAGGAAACTGGTAGCCCTTCGCACCATCGCTGGGCTGGCGGTAGTCGTGCCAGCACTCCACATCCCAGCCGTGTTCACGCGCGGCGAGCATCGTGGGACCAAGGAGCTGGAACCAGGGCCGCCGGCTCACGAGAAACGCCGCTCTCATGCACCTTCCAAAACGACGTCGGCGGCGCGCCCGGCGCCGAGTCCATCCACGAGCGCACGGGCTGCCGCCCGCAGACGCTCGCGTGCAGGCAGATCGGCGCACAGCGAGGCCACAGCGTGTGTGAGGCGGGCTCTGAAGCCGGGCGTGCCGAATCCGTCCACCGCCACGACCGCACCGGCAGCAACAAGGGCATCGACGCTGCCGCGTTGGTTGTCGAAGAGCGGCACCGCGATTGTCGGCGTACCGGCCACCGCCAGCTCATAGAGTGTCTGGCCACCGGCAGACACCGCGATGTCCGTCTCGGCAATCAGCGCACGCAAACCTCGCGCGCCCTCGATGACGGTGACCGGCACGGGCGAACGTTCGGCCACCGCGTGCACCGCAGCACCACGGTGGCTGAATGGTCCTACCACCGCCGTGATGTGCAACGCCCCGACGGCCGCCACCGCCTCGATACACGGCACCAACGCGTCATGCGGATCATCGCCGCCGACCGTCACCAACACCTGCTCGACCTGCGCAATCGGACGCACCGTGCGCGGGACCACATCGCGCGCGAGCAGCGCGAACTCCGGTCCAAGCAAGAAGCGCGTGTCTCCGGTACTCGATCGGTACGCCATCGACCGGGCTTGCGCGCCGCCATTGATCACGACGTGCGCCGGCAGCGTTTCGCGCGCCAGATCGTCGAGGACAACGACGCGCATTCCGCTCGTGCGCAGGACGTCCAAATACGCGGCCCCCACGGTGTACGAGTCGACGATGACGATGGCGGCGTTGATCGCGTGCGCGCGCGCGACGACGTCGGCGGCATCTTCCTGACTTCCCGACACTGCCGAGAGGTCGCTGCCGGGAAAACCTGCCGCACTCAGCCGGCCGCGGGCATCCTCGGACGGCGGCAGGAGAAAGGCCGGGCGCGCGCCTCGCTCTGCCAGCGCTTCTGCGAGCGCCAGACACCGCTGCAGATGCCCCAGCCCGACACCGACGCCCGCCTCGACACGGAACAAGACCGTAGGATTCACCGACACGGGGCCAACTCCAGCCGCACCGCGTCGCAGTCGTGGACCCGGACGGATCCCGTGGACCGAAAGCCCGCCCGCACAAACGCCGAGAGCGACGGCGCGTTCTCCGCTCGCACGTAGGCAACGATCAACGCCGATGGCCGATCCCGTCGCAGCGCGTCACAGCCCGCCCGCAACGCCGGCGCGGCCCATCCTCGTCCACGTGCCGCCACATCGAGACTGATGCCGACCGCGAAGGCACCATCGGGCTGCGGGTCGAATCGCACCTGGCCGAGGAGCGCGCCGCCGTCTCCAACGACGACGTAGAGCGGCACACGCTCGGCGAGACGGGCACCGAACCACTTCACATGCTGCTCCCACGGAATCGGTGCCGTCGTGAACGACGCGGCGCGCACCACTGGATCGTTGGCCCACTCCCAGTAGCGACGGCAATCGTCCGTAGTCGCCGGTCGAACGGAAATCCCGATCACGCGTCCTCGAGATCCCGCCACTGGATCGGTCGGTTGGCGGCGAGCCCGATGCGTACGCGGCGTCCGACCAATCCGGCCATCGCGTCCGGCGACACGCCCGGCGTGTGCGCGCCATTGCGGAGGACCGCAAGATCAGCCGCCGCCAACACCGCGCCGGCCGGAATGTCGCGCATCGCAAAGACACTGCGTCGCGCGAAGGCCCGGAGTTCTTCCTCGACCGGAGCCACCATCTTCTCGCTCCGCCCCATCACCTGCTCGGCTTCCCGAATCCTCTGCACCATCACCGCCAGCGCGTCGGGTTCGAGCGCGAACTTGTGATCGGGGCCCTGAAGGTCGTGGCTGAGCGTGAAGTGCTTCTCGATCACGGCCGCGCCACACGCCACGGCAACGACGGGCGCCACGACGGGATCCTGCGAGTGATCCGAGAGGCCGACCGGCACGCCGAATTCCTGTCGCAGCGTGCGCAACACGGACACGTGCATCGCGTCGAGGGGCGCCGGATACGCGGCCGTGCACTGCAGAAGCGCGAGCTCGCGTCCGCCAGCCTCGCGGCACGCGCCGACGGTCTCTCCGACTTCGGCAAGATTCGCCGTCCCCGTCGACAGGATGACCGGCTTGCCGTAGCCGACGGTATGGCGAACGAGGGGCAGGTGCGTCATCTCGTACGACGCGATCTTGAATGCCGGCACAAACGGGGCGATCCGATCTGTCGACTCTTCGTCGAAGGCGGACGCGAGAAAATGCACACCGCCCTGCGCGCAATGGTCGGCGAGCGTCGGCAACCACGCGTACGGCATCTCCATTTTCGCGATGATGTCGAAGATCGGTGTCGGATCGTTCAGATAGCCGCTGACGCCGGCATTGGCCGGGTACAGCTTCCCGGCGCGAAAGACCTGGAACTTCACGGCGTCGGCCCCGGCGCGAACCGCCACGTCAATCAAGCGACGCGCCTGGTCCAGGGCACCGTTGTGATTGCTGCCGGCCTCCGCAATCACGTAGCACGGCGCGCCGTCGCCCACGCGGCGACCCGCGATGTTGAATCCCGCTATTTCCACAGGTACAAGGTGTTCTCGCCCGCGTTGAGCCGGGCCAAGTCTGGATGCGCGCGCAGGTGCGCCACGATGTCCTCGATGGTAATGAGGTGACCGGGCTTGGTGAGTGCGCTCCACAGGGCCCGGACGAGCATCAGGTCCTGAGGCGTATCGACGGTGAGACGCAAATCCGGCCCTTCGACTTCGGGCGGAGCGGGCACGCGGCGGATGCCGAACACGCCGGGATTCTCGGCGATGAACAGCGTGCACAACTCACTGCGGTGACGATCTTCTCCGAACGCATGCGACCGCTTCAACGCCGACACGGAGATGACTTCGAGGAAGGCGCCGAGCGGCAACTTCTCGGTCACCGTCAGATCCATCCCGAGCTCGATGTGTTCCCGGACGAGCGTCTCGAGATTCTCCCAATAAACGTACGGATTCTCCGTCGTCGTGCGAATCGCGATGTCGGCCCCCGCCGCGTCCGCCGCCATGATGAGACGTCCCAACACGTCCTTCTCGGGGCCCACGACGTATTTCAGCCCCTGCCGCTCGGCGTAATCGATGAAGACCGCCCGCGACGGACCATCGCTGATCGCCAGCACGATGTCGTCGATGATCGGCACGCGGCGCAGCCGATCGATCAAGTGCTGGATGATCGGCCGGTCTCCGACCGGCTGCATGGGCTTGCCATACAGCCGCCCGGACTCTGCGCGGCACGCCAGCGTGGCAACCACGCGCGCGCGCAGATCCGCCGGCACCAAGGCGGCATGCGTCGCCACTTCGCGGGTGAGTCGTCGGCCGAGGACACCGTGCACATCCAGCGCCTGGCCCGTCGGTGGCTCTCCCGTGCGCTTGAGCCCGATGTGATCCGCCGTCACGACATCGCCGGGATGAAGCGGCCCGGTCGCGACGACGAACTTCTTGTGAACCGCGCGGTAGTGGCGCTCGGCATCGCTGAGATCGAGCGTCGCCGGTCCCAGCGCCGGCGTGAACGCGCGCAGGCGCTGGACCACGCTGGCTAACGGTGCGGGATCGAACGAGGATTGATAGTCCGGTCCGCGCGCCTCCCGATCGACCGTGACATGCACTTCGATCACGTCGGCGCCGGCCGCCGCTGCCAGCACGGGCAGCCAGCCGGCCTCATCCGAGCCACCGTCCGCATGTGACGCGTACCCAACCGGCAGCTGGAACTTGGCACGCAGCGCCTGAATGCGACGCAGGAACGAATGCTCCAGTGCCGTCGGATAGCCCTGAAACCCCGGCATCAAGACCAACGTCTCGGCTCCGGCGTCGCGCAATGTCGTCAGCGCCTCCGCGGTCTCGACCCACGTCGAGCCTCCGACCGACACGAGAATCGGACGGCCGGACGCCCCCAGCCGCTCAAGGAGACCCCGGTTCGTCACGTCGGCGGTGTGCACTTTGAATCCGTCGATGCCGTAGCCGACGGCGGCATTGGCGCTGTCGACGCCGAAGACATCCGCGACGACCTGCAATCCGCGCGCGTGGGCCTGCGCCACGAGACGCTGCCAGACCTCCGGCGCGAACTGCAGCTGTTGATAGAGCGGGTAGTACGAGAAGGACGGCACAGCCAATTCGTCCGGCGTGTACAGATGCACTTTCACCGCATCGGCGCCCGCATCCGCGGCCGCGTCGATGATGCGCGCCGCGCGCTCCGCGTCGCCGGCGTGCGCGCCGGCCATCTCGGCAATGATGAACAAGCGGTCAGGAGCCAGGACGGTCATGGGTGTTGGGCCTCGGAGAAATGACACATCACCTTACGCACGGCCGCCACGACATCGTCTACGTCGGCCGTCGTCATGCTGTGGAACATCGGCAGGCTGAGGAGCTCGGCATACGCGCGCTCGGCGCGCGGATACGCCCCGCGGCGGTCGCCGAAGCGGTCGCGATAGTAGGGGTGCAGGTGCACGGGAATGTAGTGGACGTTCACGCCAATGCCCTCCGCACGCAGCGCACGAAACACGGCCCCGCGATCGAGCGGCGGCTGCACACGCACGGGATACAGATGCCACGCCGGTTCCACATCGGGCGCCGATTCCGGCAGCCGCAGGGCGGGCACATCGGCCAGTTCGACGGCGTAGCGGGCCGCGATCGCCCGGCGCGCCGCGAGATTCGCCGAGAGTCGCGGCAGCTGCGACAGTCCGAGCGCGCACGCGATGTCCGTCAGGCGGTAGTTGAAACCCAGCGCGGTCATCTCGTAGAACCACTGCCCCTGCTCGTGCCGGGTCCGGGCGTCGCTGTCGATGCCGTGGCTGCGGAAACTCCGGAGGCGCCGGGCCACGTCCGCATCGTTCGTGGTCACGACACCGCCCTCTCCCGTCGTGAGGTGCTTCACCGGATGCAGGCTGAAGACCGTCATGTGCGCGATCTGGCCAACCGGCCGACCGTGATACGTCGCACCGAGTGCATGCGCGGCATCTTCGATGACGATCAGACCTCGCGCGGCAGCCATCGCCATCAGGGCATCGAGGTCGGCGGGATGGCCGGCATAGTCCACCGGCAGAATCGCGCGCGTCTTTGGCGTCAGACGCGCCTCGACCGCGGTGACGTCGATCGTCAGCCGATCGTCGCGCACGTCCGCGAACACCGGCACCGCACCCTGATACAACACAGCGTTCGATGTCGCGCAGAACGTCAAGGGCGACGTGATCGCCTCATCCCCCGGCTGGAGCCCCGCGGCGAACGCCGCGCCGTGCAGCGCGGCCGTGCCCGAACTGAAGGTCACGGCGTGCGCAGCGCCGACGCGCGCGGCGAACGCGGCCTCGAATCGCTCGACGGTCGGTCCGGTCGTAATCCAGTCCGAGCGCAGCACGTCGACGACCGCTGCGATATCGGCGTCCGTGAGGGCCTGGCGGCCGTACGGCAGGAGCGCCCGCCGCACCGGCATGCCGCCGTCGATGGCCAGCCGCTCTTTCATCACGCGAACGTCTTCAGTTGTTCGACGCTGAGCCACTCGCTGTTCGTGTCGCTCGCATACCGATAGCCGTCAGGCAATCGGCGACCATCCGCCCAGTGCGCCACGCGCCACCATGGATGCGACGGCGTGATCACGAAGAACGAGTCGTACTCGATCGTGTGGTGGGCCTCGTCTTCAGACACGAGGACTTCATGCATCTTCTCGCCCGGACGAATCCCGGTGACCTTGATCTGACATTCCGGCGCCACCGCCTTCACGAGATCCAGAATGCGCATGCTCGGAATCTTCGGGACGAAGATCTCGCCTCCCTGCATGGTCTGCACCGCCTGCAACACGAACTCGACGCCTTGCTGCAGCGTCATCCAGAACCGTGTCATGCGCTCATCCGTGACGGTCACGACGCCAGTGGCACGCTGTTCGGTGAAGATCGGAATCACACTGCCGCGGCTCCCGACCACATTGCCGTAGCGCGCACAGCTGAAGATCGTGCCGCCATCGCCGGCGTACGAATTACCCTGGACGAAGAGTTTTTCGGCGCACAGTTTGGTCGCGCCGTACAGGTTCACCGGATTGACCGCCTTGTCCGTCGAGATCGCGAGCACGCGGGAGACCTTGCAGTCAATCGCCGCTTCGATGACGTTGGCGCCGCCGATGATGTTCGTCTTGACGGCTTCAAACGGGTTGTACTCGCACGCGGGCACCTGCTTCATCGCGGCCGCATGCACGACGACATCGACGCCTCGCATGGCACGACGCAGCCGCTCCGCGTCCCGCACGTCGCCGATGAAGAAGCGCACGTTCTTGCCCTGCACCTCCCGCGCCATCTCCGACTGCTTGAGCTCGTCGCGGCTGAAGATGATCAGCTTCTTCGGGCGAAAGCGCTCCAGCACCGTGGCCGTGAACCGGCGACCAAACGAGCCGGTCCCGCCCGTGACCAGAATGACCTTATCGTTCAGATCCATCTTCATGTTCGAGTCTCACGGCGCGCAGGAATTCATGCCAGAGCCGCGGCCAGGGCTTCTGGAGGTCGGTACGCAGAGGCGTCGGCACCGGAGGCTGACGCACCTGATCGAGCAGATCGGCATAGGGCGTGTCACGAATCATCAACGTCGCGACGCCGTCGGGCCGCGCCAACCGATCGGCGGCCACATCGGCGGCGGTGGCGAGTTGGCCGGCACGGTTCCGAAAGAGAAACCCGTTCGCGACATCGGCCACCGTCCAACGGCCGCCCACCAGCGCGTAGCTGAGCACGACGCCGACGCCGTCTCCCGGCATCCGAGCCTTGGCCCAGAACGCGCGCACACCGCCGTACGAGAGCAGCAGCGTGTAGACGTCCGCTTGTTGGTCGGGCTGCCCGTATCCGCGGATCGCGATATTGAGGACATGGTCATCGACGATGGGCCAACCGTCCGGCGTGGGCTGGACGCGACGACGCACATAGGCAAACGCCGCCGACACGCGCTGTTCGTCGTCGGTCGCACCACGGAGCACCTCAGCGGACAGCGCGGCGAACTGGGCATCCCGATCGAGGAACTCGAAGGCCTTCACGTAGAGCGGCAAGCGATGGGTACTCACTTCGAAGTTCACGCCTTGCTTCGTCGTGACCGGCCAATGGGCGAGGACCCAGACCGCGAGGAGGCCGACGACCCACCGCCACGCGCGGCGGCCGGGAACGCGATCGGCTAGGACCATCCGGCCTCGGCGCCCGCGTCCGTCTCACTCCCGACGGCCCCGGGGGCGGTCGGCTCTCGCAGCAAGATCACACGCTCCCGCGCGATGCCGAGTGCCGTCAATTCCGCGATCACGTGAGCGGAGGCGTCCAGCGACGCGACGATCATCAAATCGAAGGCGACCTCGCGATGGGCGCGGATGTCGAGCACGGACTTGCCGAGGAAGACGCCCTCGGCGGCGGCATCGAAGACGCCGGCCAACTCGAGGTTCAGCTCCATGATCGACATGTAGGCCAACTCGGCGGCCTCGCCGGAACCGAAGATGGCCACGCGCTTACGTTCGCCCGTGGCGAGCGGCAGCAGCCGCTGGCGCAGTTGCCGGCGCGTCTGGCCGTACAAGTGCAGCGAGTAGTCCATGAACTCGTAGGTCAGACGAGTCTTCTCAGCGAGCCCCTTCGGCGTGAGCAGGTACTGGATGCGATTTGGCCGGACGTTCAGGCACTTCACGTAGCCTTTGAGCACGAGGCGCTTGAGGTAGAGATTCGTGAGGCCGATCGCGATGCTGAGCTTCGTCGACAAGCGTCGTTGCGTGATGCGATCGTCCTCGGCGATCGCTTCGAGTGCCTGCAGGTTGCGCCGTTCTTCGATATTCATGCGGTCGCCCCTTCCGCGCGCAGGGCGCCGTCGCGCTGCCAGGCCGGCAACGCGCGCAGCCAGACCTCGAACGTGAGCACGGTCCACAACTGCAGTCCGAGATTGGCCGAGCCGTTCTCGTGCGCCTCCACCAGCCCCTCGACGGCGGATCGCGCGAGGAACGAGGTGTAGCGCGCGTCACCCGCCAGCAGATGCTCGCGCAGGAAGCCCCGCAACTCGCCGCGGAACCACGCGTCGAGTGGGACGCCGAATCCCATCTTGCGCCGATGCTGCACCGAATCGGGCAGCAGATCTCCGAACGCCTGCCGCAAGATGAACTTGCGCTGGGCCCCGCGGATCTTGAAGTCGTCAGGGAGCGAGGCGACGTATTCGGTCAGCTCACGGTCGAGCAGCGGCGAGCGCGTCTCGAGCGAATTGGCCATGCTGCAGCGATCCATCTTCACCAGCAGATCGTCGAGCAAATACGAGCGGTAGTTGGCGTAGAGCATCTGCGCAAGCGGCGTGCGGCCCCGCAGCGCGTCCACGTCTCCCCGCAAATACGCCAGCCGGTCAATCGGCGCCACGGTCGCCAGAAACTCGGGCGTGAACAGCGCCTCCAGATCGTCGTAGAAGAGCGAGATCCACCGCGTCATGCGCTCGTGGAGCGGCAGTCCCACCGCCTGCGCGAATCGTCGCGCACGGCCGAGGAGGTGCCGGCCCGGGACACTGCCCGGGATCACCGCTAGCGTGGCAGCCAGTGCCCGCCGCAGCGGCGGCGGAATGCGCTCCGCGGCCATGCCGGCGCCGAATCGGACGTAGCCGGCAAACAGCTCGTCGCCGCCGTCGCCGGACAGCGCCACCGTCACGTGTTGTCGTGTGAGCTGCGACACGATGAAGGTCGGGATGGCCGAGGAGTCGCCGAACGCCCCGTCGTGGTGCCACACCAGTTTCTCGATGAGGCCCATCGCGCTCGGCGTCACGCGAAACTCGGTATGGTCCGCGTGCACGCGCGTGGCGATGGTTCGCGCGTGCAC
>CAYFLU010000001.1:67382-86273 GCA_964343975.1 uncultured Solibacteraceae bacterium | reverse complement strand
GTGATCTCGCATCCCTTCGGCACCGAGCAGGCCGACCGCATCGGCATCGATGCCGGGCCGGCGCGTCGCGATGCGGTCCGGGGCATGTTCAACACGCTGCATACGGGCAAGGCCGCGGTGATCGAACACGTGGTCGATCCCGTGACGGGCGAACCCAGCTGGGTGTTCTCGGAGCCGGTCCCGGCCACCGGCTGGACGGTTGGCGTCGTCTTCTTCAAGGAAGAAACCGCGGGCGGACGCCTCTTCCGTCGTCCGCAGATGCGGGCCACGTTGGCCGCGCTCGCTTTTGCCACCACGTTGCTGCTGATGGCATTCGTGCGGCGTTACGACGGCTCGTTGCCCATGCTGTGGCAGGGCGTCCTGGCCACGACGGTGCTCTTCGTCATCGGCATCGGCTGCCTGTGGCGCGAAGGCTATGCGTCCACACTGCCGCGCACGCAGGAACAAACCATCTTTGCGAACACGACGAGCGTGCGTCAGTTCCGGCTCGTCACGACCAAGACCTCGCTCACGACGCGGGGCACGCTGCCGTACTTCGTGCCGACCGGCGTGTACATCCAGACGCTGGATGTGGCCAGTCCGACCAATGTGCTGGTGACCGGGTATGTTTGGCAGCGCTACGCGAAGAACATCCCCGCGTCGATTGCCCGCGCGTTCACGCTGCCCGACGCGGCCGACTCGACCATCAAGGAGTCGTTCCGCCGCAGCGAAGGCGACGCCGACACGATCGGCTGGACAATCAAGGCCACCATCCGCCAGAGCTTTGATTTCGCCAAGTATCCGCTCGATCAGCAGACGTTCCAGTTGCGGGTGTGGCACGCCGATATTGAAAAAGGCGTGATCCTGCTGCCAGATCTGGACGCGTATCGGATCTTCCATCCGCTCGCGAGGCCGGGCATCGAGAAGAATCTGATTCTCCCGGGCTGGAATGTGGAACGGACCCAGTTCACGAACGACATGACGGCGCGCAGCACGTCGTTCGGTGCGGCGGGCAGCAACAGCGACACCGCCAACGAGCTGTCGTTCAACATCGTGCTGAATCGCAAGATTCTCGAGCCGGTGTTCTCATCGCTTCTGCCGCTGACCGTGGCCTCGTTCATGGTGTTCTCACTGTTGCTCCTGGTGCGCGAGAGCACGCGCGGAAATGTCGTGCAGATCCTGTCGGCGTTCTCCGGCTTGTTCTTCGTCGGCATCCTCTCCGAACTCGATCTCCGTCGTCGCCTGGCGAGTTCGAGCATTTCGTACATCGAATACTTCTACTTCGTGCTGTACGGCGCGATTGTGTGCGTGGCCCTCGTCAACCTCACCAACGCGTATCCCGGCTACTTTCCGCGCATCGAGCATCGCGAGCATCTGTGGCCGAAGCTGCTGTATTGGCCGGCCATCCTGACGGCGCTCTTGGTGCTCACCGTGCTGGTGTTCTATTGATGACTCAACGCGGTGCGTTCCGTCGTGGTGTGCATGCGGCCCTCGTGGCCGCCGCGCTCGTGGTCGCGGTGGGCCTGGCCACGCCGCTGTCGGGTACACCGGCGTCCGAGATCGTCATCGGCATTTCCGCAGCGTTGAGTGGGCCGTCGGCACAACTCGGCCGCGGCGTCCGCCGAGGCATCGAGGCGTTCCTGCGCCTCGTCAATGAGCGCGGCGGCATCGGGGGACGGCCCGTACGCCTCGTGGCGCTCGACGACTCCTACCAGGCCGATCCGGTGAAAGACAACATGATGCGCCTCATCGATCGCGAGAAGGTCGTCGCGGTCGTGGGCAATGTCGGCACGGCCGGCGCCGGTGTCGCCGCGCCGATCGCGATGGAGCGCAAGGTGCTGTTCTTCGGCGCCTTCACCGGAGCGGATGTGCTGCGCAAGCAGCCGCCCGACCGGTACGTGATCAATTTCCGCGCGAGCTACGCCGAAGAAACCGGCGTGATGGTGCGCGGTCTCGTCAAACGCGGCATCAAGCCGGAACAGATCGCCTTCTTCACGCAGAAGGATGGCTACGGCGACTCCGGGTTCGCCGGCGCGATGCAGGCGATTCGTGAACTGGGATTCCCGCAGGGCACGCCCACACACGGCCGGTACGAACGCGGCACGCTCGATGTGGAAGATGCCGTGCTCGAGATCGTGCAGGCGAAAGTGCGGCCGCGCGCGATCATCATGGTGGGCGCTTACGCGGCCACCGCGAAATTCGTGAAGCTGGCCAAGCAGGTGGTGCCGAACGCGACCTTCCTGAGCGTGTCGTTCGTCGGCGCGGCCGCACTGACCGAGGCGCTCGGCAAAGACGGCGACGGCGTGATCGTGACGCAGGTTGTGCCCCACCCGTCGTCGGATCTGCCGGGCGTTGTCGAGTATCGCCAGGCGATGAAGCGCACGTCACCCGAGATCGCGCCGGAGTTCATCTCCCTTGAAGGGTTCCTGCTGGCGAAGACGTTCGTCGAGGCGGCGCGACGCGTGCGCGGTGAACTGACCCGTGAAGCCATCGTGGATGCCTTCGAGCAGGCCGGCATGCTGGATGTGGGCATCGGCGTACCGCTCACGTACAGCCGCACCGAACATCAGGGCAGCCATCACGTGTGGTTGTCGGTGATCCGCGGCGGCAGCCTCGTGCCGTTCGAGTGGTGAGCGCGCCGACGAGGCGACGTTAGCGAACGGCCAAACCCACCACGTAGTTGACGTTGGCCCTCTGCTCGGTCATCAGCTTCGCATCGAGCCCCGGTACTTTCATCAGCGCGTCGAAGTCCGCGAAGGGGCCGTTCGCGTCGCGGAACTTCACGATCGCATCCGCCTGACCCGGCTCGAGAATCAACGCGTCGTCGATCTGCTTGGCGGTGGCCTTGTTGATCTTCACGGGCACGCCGAAGTGCATCGTCAGGTACTTGACGATGGTCGCGAATTCCTCGTCCGTGACCTTCGCGCCCTGATCACGCATGCTGTTGAGTGAGTCGCCCCACTGCGACTTCGAGTGCCGCTCCGGCATGATCTTCTCGATGCCGTGACAGTTCTGCGAGCACAGCTTCACCGTCACGTCCTTGCCCGTGCCGTCGGGCAACTCCTGAAGGGCGATGACACTGAAGGTGGACGCGAACACTACCGTCATGAACCCGAGAGCGGCCACTGACCGTCGACTCACGTGCGTGCTCCTGAAAGAAGGGGACGCCGCTTCACAGCGGCGTCCCCAAAGACCGATGTGCTACTTCTTGACGCGGAACGCGATGACTTCGTCCGAGGTCAGCGGCGCGCCGCCGAGCGTGCCGCCCGTCGCCACCACCGCCACATACTGCCGGCCATCTTTGCCCTGATACGTCGACGGGTTCGCCATCACCGACGCATTGAGCTTCACGACCCACAGCTCCTTGCCCGTCTTCGCATCGAGCGCGCGGAAACGGCTGTCGTCGGTGCCGCCCATGAACACGAGACCCGATGCCGTCGAGATCGCGCCGCCCATGCCCGGACGTCCGGTGTTCTGCTTGCCCTCCGGCAGCGAATCCGTCACGCCGACCGGCACCTGCCACGCGATGTCGCCCGTGTTCACGTTCACGGCCGTCAACGTGCCCCACGGCGGAGCGTTGCACGGCATGTTGGTCGTGGGCTCGCGGAATCGTCCGCTCGGTCTCGTCGTCGACAGCGGGCCCGTGCGGCCGCCCGGTTCGTTCGTGCCGACGATGTCTTCCTTCTTCACTTCACCCGACGGCGGATCCTGCACGCCGAACACCTGACCGAGCTGGTTCGACTGAATGAACGCCAGACCGAGGGCCGGATTGAACGCGGCGCCACCCCAGTTGGGTCCGCCGATTTCGCTCGGGAAGATCACGCGCGAGTGGCCCCAGGACGGCGGCGCGAACGGCGGCGTATCCGTTTCGATCTTGTTGTCGGTGATCCACTTGCGACAGGCGGCTTCGATCTCCGGCGTCACCGTGGCGATGTCCTTCATGCTGAACGTCATCCGCGCCAGCGGCGCCGGCTTCACCGGGAACGGCTGCGTGGGCGAGAGCTGCTCGACGGGCACCGGGCTCGGCGCCACCGGACGTTCTTCCACCTGATAGATGGGCTTGCCGGTCACGCGATCGAGCATGAAGACCAGCCCCACCTTGTTGAAGACGAGCACGGCCGGGATCGTCTTGCCGTTCTGCTTCACGTCCATCAGCAGCGGCGGCGACTCGAGGTCGTAGTCCCACACGTCGTGATGCACGAGCTGGAAGTGCCAGAGGTACTTGCCCGTCTTGGCGTCGGCCGCGACGATGCTGTTGCTGTAGAGGTTGTTGCCCGGGCGATCACCGCCCCAGAGGTCGCCGGACGAATTGCCGAACGGGATATAGACGATGCCGCGCTGCACGTCGACGGTGAAGAAGCCCCACACGTTCACGCCCGACCGCTTGTCGGCGGCATTGCCGACCCACGTGCCGTAGTTCGGTTCGCCCTTCCGCGGAATCGCATGGAAGGTCCACGCGAACGTGCCGGTGTGCACGTTAACCGCGCGCACATCGCCCGCCCCGCCCGGGCCGTTGCCCTCCTGCACGTGGCTGCCGATGATGAGGAAGTTCTTGTACATGATGCCCGGCGTCGAGATCGGCACATGGCCGTTCGGCTGGCCGTTGGTCATCTCGGGCGTGTCCAGGTTGAGCACGCCGTCGGTGCCAAACTTCGGGTTGAGCTTGCCGGTCTTCGCGTCGATCGAATAGAGCTTCGCGTCGTTGGAGCCGACGAGGATCTGCGCCGGTGTCGTGGCATCGCCGGCGAAGTACTCGAGGCCGCGCAGCGACGGCGCGCCGCTCGGCATCACATAGACCCACACTTCCTTGCCCGTCACGGGATCGAGCGCCACCACGCGGTTGTAGGGCGACGCGATGTACATGAGGCCGTCGGCGACGATCGGCGTGGCTTCCGACGCGCGCAGGCTCGGATCGCCCGCGGCACCACCGGGACCACCTCGTCCGCCTGCCCGTCCGCCCGCTGCGGGATCGCCACCCGCGCGGCCCGCAGCTGCGGGATCACCCGCGCGACCACCCGGCGCGCCGCCCTCACCGGCGCGGCCACCGCCACGGCCGCCACCAGCAGCGGCCGTGAAGCCTTCCGGCTTCATGTGATACGTCCATGCAATCTCGAGATTCTTGACGTTGGCGGGCGTGATTTCCGTCAGCGGCGAGTGCCGCTGTCCGCCGGCATCATGGCCGTGCGTCGGCCATTCCTTCGACGCCGCGTACTGCTCCGGCTTCAACGGCGCGGGCGCCGCTTGCTTGGCTTGCGCGTACAGCGCCACGCCCATGGCGCATGCGGCTGTGGTGACAAACAGGGTCGTCTTGATGCGATTCATGCCCGCTCCTTGGGCCCGGCGCGCGCCGGAGAGTGGCGGCACGCGGAGGCCGTTCACACGCTAATTCCGCCCGGTGTCCTTCGGGGTGATGTAACCGTAACGCGCCGGGAATCCGGCAGTATGGCTCACGCCTTCCGATACACCACACGCACTACGCGGGTCTGCCCGCGCCGATCCTGTGTGGTCTCGATGACCAGTTGGCCCGATGGGTCGAGCCGCCACGTCTGTTTCTGCAAACTCGTGTCGCCGAATTCCGGCGTGATCGCGAGGACGATCGTGAGCGTCCCCGCGGTCCAGGTCGCGGTGGCTTCCGTGTTCTCTTCACGCTGACGCGTCACGGAGCCGTCGAGCGTCACCTCGATCGCCGGCGCATCCCCGGCGCGATAGGTCAGTCGGGTTGCCGACTGTGTGACCACTAACGATTCGGCGGCCGCCTCACTCGACACCGGCGTCCAGGTGCCGGCAAAGCTCGGCAGCGGCGCAACCTGCGCGTGCGCCATTCCCGTCGCCATCACGAGCCACGTCCCGAGTGCGAGCCACATGGCCCCTAGGATACGTCGGCGTCCAGGAGCGCCGGAGGGTTCATCTCCGTGTGGCTTTCCCGGTAAGCTGAAGACTCGTGTTCCGCACACCGCGCGCATTCGAACGTCTGGCCTGGACGGTGCTCGTCTACGGCATCTTCGTGATCATCTGGGGTGCGGTCGTCCGCGCCACCGGATCCGGGGCCGGGTGTGGCGCGCACTGGCCGCTCTGTAACGGCGACGTCGTGCCGCTCGCGCCGCGCGTGGCGACGATCATTGAGTTTGCCCACCGCTCGACGAGCGGCATCATCTTGCTGCTGACCGTCGCGCTGCTCTGGTGCGCGTTCCGCGTGTTTCCCGCGGGCCATGCGGCGCGGCGGGCCGCGGTCGGATCCATGATCTTCGTGTTGCTCGAGGCCGCCATCGGCGCGGGCATCGTCTTGCTGCGTCTGGTCGAGGACAACGCGTCGGCGCTCCGCGCCGGGTACATCGCGCTGCATCTGGCGAACACGCTGGTGCTGGTCGGGATGTACACGTGGGCGGTGTTTGCGGCGCGGTCGCGCCGGTTGCCGTGGACGCCGGATCTGGCCGCGGCGCGCGAGCCGTGGTATCGCGCCGCGCTGGCCGTGATGATCATCGTGGCCGCGGTCGGCGCGATCGTCGCGCTCGGCGACACGCTGTTTCCGCAGCGGTCGTTCGCCGCCGGACTCGAGGCCGACTTCGACCGCACGTCACATTTTCTGGTTCGCCTGCGGATGTGGCATCCGCTCGTGGCCGTGACGTTCTCGATCTATGTGATGACGCTCATCACGCAGAGCGAGGCGCTCGATGATGCGGCGTCACGGACGCCGGCGCGTCTGGCCCTGTGGTTGATCCTGGGCCAGATCGCGCTCGGCATCGTGAACATTCTTGCGCTCGCGCCGCTGTGGTTGCAGATGGCGCACTTGCTCGTGAGCAACCTCCTGTGGGTTGCGCTCGTCTGGGTGTGGCTGCTTACCAGATCCGCACGCGCTCTTCAGGCTTCCTGAAGAGCTTGTCGCTCGGCTTCACGTCGAACGCCTCGTAGAACGCATCGGTGTTCGTCATCGGCATGTAGCCGCGGAACATGCCCGGCGCGTGCTCGTTCGACGTCACGATCGAGCGGAGATATTCGTCGCGGAACTTCTCGCGCCACTCCTGCGCCGACCCGATGAAGAAGCGCTGCTCGCCCGTGTAGCCGTCGATCACCGGCGACTTCTGTCCGTTGAGCGACGCCTTGTAGGCCTTGTAGGCGATCTGCAGACCACCGAGGTCGCCGATGTTCTCGCCGAGCGTGAGCTCGCCCTTCACGTGCAGCCCCGGCAGCGCCTCGAGCGCGTTGAACTGCGCCACGAGCATCTTCGCGCGCTTCGAAAATTCCGTGTCGTCGGCCTTCGTCCACCAGTCGCGCAGCTTGCCGTCGCCGTCGAAGTGCCGGCCCTGATCGTCGAAGCCGTGCCCGATCTCGTGCCCGATCACCGAGCCGATCGCGCCGTAGTTCACCGCGTCATCAGCCTTCGGATCGAAGAACGGCGGCTGCAAAATCGCGGCGGGGAAGACGATCTCGTTCTGCACCGGGTTGTAGTACGCGTTGATTTCCTGCGGCGTCATCAGCCACAGGCTGCGGTCCACCGGCTTGCCGAGCTTGGCGAGCTGGAAGTCGCTCTCGAACTTGTTGGCGCGTTCGGCGTTGCCGACAAGGTCGTCCGCTTTGATCGCGAGACCCTCGTAGCTGCGGAACTTGTCCGGGTAGCCGATCTTCGTCGTGAACTTCGCGAGCTTGGCCAGCGCTTCCTTCTTGGTGTCGGCCGTCATCCAGTCGAGGTTCGTGATCGAGTCCTTGTAGGCCGCCAGCAGGTTGTTCACGAGCTTCTGCATGCGCGCCTTCGACTCCGGCGGGAAGTACTTGTCGACGTACATCTTGCCGACCGCCTCGCCGAGCGAGCCGTTCACGAGCGACACGCCGCGCTTCCAGCGCGGGCGCTGCGCCTGCTGCCCGGTCAGCGCCTTCGCGAAGAACTCGAAGTTCGCGTCGACGAACGCCTTGCTCAGGAACCGCGCGTTGCCCGTGATGACCTTCGCGCTCAACCACGCCTTCCAGCTGTCGAGCGGCATCTTCGTGGCGAGCGCGCCGATGCCCTTGTAGTAGGACGGCTGCGACACGATCACGTCGGGTCGCGCATCGTACTTCTGCGCCTTGATCCACGCCGCCCAGTCGAACCCCGGGAATTCCTTCGGGAAGCTCGCGAGCGTCATCTTGTTGTAGGTCTTGATCGCGTCGCGGCTCTGCTCCGGCGTCCACCGGATCTTGGCCATCTCCGTCTCGAGCGCCAGCACGGCTTTCGCGTCGGCCGCCGCATTCTTGCGCTCGACCAACGTGAAGAACTTCGTCAGCGTCTCCACGTACTTCGCCCGCAAGTCGACGTACTTCGCGTCGTTGCTGAGGTAGTACTCCCGCTCGGGCAGGCTGATGCCCGACTGGTTCATGGTGACGATGTTGGCGGAAGGATCCTTCGCGTCCGGTTCGATGTAGTCGCCGGAGATCCCGGCCACGCCGATGTTCGACAACTCGCCCGCCAGCGCAGAGAACTCGCTCATGTTCTTCACGGCGGCAATGCGATCGAGATGGCCCTTGATCGGCGTCCACCCGAGCTGTTCGGCCTTCGCCTCATCCATGAAGCTGGCGTAGAGATCGCCCACTTGCTGCGGCACGCTGCCCGGCGCCTTTGTCGTGGCCTTCGATGCGTCTTCGATCAACCCCTTGACCTGCTGCTCGGTGAGATCGAAGAGCTGATCGAACGACCCGAACGCCGGCTTCTCGGCCGGGATCTCGGTCTTCGCGAGCCACCCGCCGTTCACGAACTTGTAGAAGTCGTCCTGCGGACGCACCGTCTTGTCGAAGTTCGCCAGATCAAAGCCCGAGGTCGGGGGCGGCGGAGGCGGAGGTGGCGGGGGCGTGGAGCCGCCGCACGCCGTCGATGCCGCGATGAAGAGGAGAGCCAGAGACGCTTTTTTCATGAGACCGAACCATCCTTTGCGGAGTGAGATATCACGGATACTCGCGCCTCCCGCACGCCTCGTCCAGCGAGGGAGAGCACTTCGAACCGAATCTGTCCATATTCGACCACATCACCAGCGACCGGCGGCCGGCCCAGCCGCGCCAGCACGAGGCCGCTCACGCTCGCCACGTCTTCATACGCGAGCTCGAGATCGTAGTGCTGGCCGACCTCGTCGAGCCGGGCCGTGCCCGCCACACGCCAGATCCCCGGCGCTTCTTCGACGAACGACGGCACGTCGGAGGCGTCTTCACTGATCTCGCCGACGACCTCCTCCGACAGATCCTCGATGCTGATCGTGCCGGCGGTGCCGCCATGTTCATCGAGCACCAGCGCCATGTGCGCGTTCGCGCGCTGCATCACCGCCAGCACATCGTCCAGCGGCGTCGTCTCCGGTACGACCGGCATCGCGCGCACGTCGGCGGCCGTGATCGTCTCGCCGGTGATGATGCGGCGGAGCAGATCCTTCACGTGCAACATGCCGACGATGTGATCGAGGTCGCCCTGGTAGATCGGGTAGCGCGAGTGCAATGACGTCAGCAGCACGCGTCGCACGTCGTCGGTGGTCGCGCCGACGGGAATGCCCGTCACCCGCACGCGCGGAATCATCGCGTCGCGCGCCGTGAGGTCGCCGAACTCGAAGAGCTCGCGGAGCAGGCGACCCGACTCGGCGCGGAGCGCGCCGCCTTCTTCGCTTTCTTCGACGATCAGCCGCAGTTCCTCCGCGGTGTGGAGCTGTTCCTCGGTTTGCGCGGAGCGCTGCACGCCGACAATGCGGAGGAGCGCGTCGGCGATCGTGTTGAAGAGCCACACGAACGGGTACGTGAGGAGCCACGACACGCGCATCGGCCAGTAGAGCCACCGCGCCGCGCCTTCCGTGTGCTGCAGCGCCAGCGACTTCGGCAGCATCTCGCCGATCACGATGTGGACGCAGGTGAGGCCGGCGACGGCAATGACGCTGGCCAGCGTGTGCGCGGTGACGAGGCCCGCGTCGCCGAGCCAGTGGAGATGCGGCGCGAGCCAGTCGGCGAGGCCGTGTTCGCCGAACATGCCGAGACCGAGACTGGCCACCGTGATGCCGATCTGCGCAGTGGCGATGTAGCGGTCCTGTTCGTGCGACGAGTCCATCAGCCGCGCAAGACGCTGCGCGAGCCGGTCGCCCTGGCCGGCGCGATGTTCGATCGCCGCCTTCGGCGCGCCGACGAGCGCGAACTCGGCCGCGACATAGAGCGCGTTGATCAGCAGGCAGATGCCCACCGCGATGAGCGCAGCGCCGAGCGTCATGCCGGCGCCTTTCCGCCCGCGGGTCGCGCACCGAGCAGTTCGCCAATCACGTCGTGGATCGTGACGAGGCCGACGACGTGTGCCGAGGCGTCGGTGACGAGCGCCAGATGCGCGCGCTTCGCGCGGAACTCGCCGATGATCCGGTCGGCCGGCAGGTCCATCGGGATGCGCGGCAGCGGCTGCGCGAGTGTTTCGATCGAGACGGCCGCGTTCGGGCCGTCACTCACGAATCGCCGCACGAGATCCTTCACGCGCACGGCGCCGACGATGTGATCGGGCGTGCCGCGATAGACGGGCAGGCGGCTGAACGGGCTCGCGGCCACAACACGGACGACGTCCGCCCAGGGCGTGTCGGCGTTGAGCAGCGTGAGCCGCGCGCGCGGCACCATCAGGTCGCCGGCCGTGCGGCGGCTGAGCTGCAGGGCGTTGTGCAGGCGCTGTTGTTCGTCGGCTTCGAGCAAGCCGCCGTCTTTGCTTTCGGCGATGAGGAGCGCGATTTCCTGCGGCGAATGAAGGTGGCGATGCGTGGTGGGCCCGCCGCCAAAGAGGCGCAGGAGCGCGGACGCGGTGCCGTTGAGAAAGGTGATGAATGGGCGGTAGGCGCGCAGCGACCACTGCATGGGCAGCACGGTGGCGAGCGCGACCTGCGTGGGGAACTGCAGTGCGAGCGACTTCGGCAGCAGTTCGCCGAGCACGACCTGAATCGCGGTGAGTGCGACGAGCACCGCGATGAGTGCCGTGGATGAGGCGCGCTCTTCCGGCCAGCCGAGCGAGCGTTCGAGCCACGGGGTGAGCGCGACGGCGAATGTGGATTGCGCGTAGGCGCCGAGGATCAGGCTCGAGAGCGTGATCCCGATCTGCGAGGCCGCCACGTACCGGTCGAGCCGCGCCGCATCGTCGACGAACGGGAGGAGCCGGCGCGCGAGCAGATGGCCGTCATCGGCGAGCCGGCGTACACGGCTTCGCCGGACGCCGACGGCGCCGAATTCCGCGGCGACGTAGAGCGCGTTGGCGGCAAGGAGGATGGCGACGACCATCCAGGCAGACGAAGACACCAGATAGAGGGTAAGTCAAAACCGGATTTGGGGTAGATTGGCGCCATGTTCAGCGAATTCAAGGCCTTCATCGACAAGGGCAATGCCATGGATCTGGCGGTCGGCGTGATCATCGGCGCCGCCTTCGGCAAGATCGTGGACTCGCTCGTGAACGACATCATCATGCCGCTGCTTGGGCTGGTGACGGGCGGGCTCGACTTCACCCAGCGGTTCATTCCGCTCGCCGGCCAGACCGACAAAGTGCTGGAAGAAGCCAAGAAGCACGGCGCGGTGCTGGCCTATGGGTCGTTCATCACGGTGGTGCTGAACTTCCTGATCGTGGCGTTCGCGATCTTCCTGATCGTGAAGCAGATCAACCGCATGCGCGGCACGAAGGCGTGATTGTCGAGAAGGTTGGCGGTGAGGCAGGGATTCGAACCCTGGATACAGCTTTAAAGGCCGTATAGCGGTTTAGCAAACCGCCGCCTTCAGCCTCTCGGCCACCTCACCGCGTCGGGACCCTAAGGATATCAGTTAAGAGGGGTCCTCGCCCCACAGAGATGGGCGATTGGTCTCCACATCCGTGATTTCCCAGTCGAAATAGCTGAAATCGCCCGCCGCGCGCTTCCAGACGGCCTGTCCGCTGACCGGTATCTCGACGCCGCGGATCACGCTCCAGTGGGTCGCGGGGATCTCCCAGCGCTCGGCGGCGCCGCCGTTGTAGCTGCGGTCGGCCTCGAGGCGCACGAAGCGGCCGAGGTCATCGAACGTGAAGATGGCGGAGACCTCGACGTCGCGGGCCGTCAGTGTGGCCTCGGCCCGGTGCACATCAAGCGCGCGCCAGCGGATGGCGCCCGCGGCCGCTGCGGACGGGAACCACACGATCTCGCCGAGAAACCTCAACGCCGTGCCCTGATCGAAGCCCGGGCCGATGCCGTCGGCCAGTGGGATCAATCCGCCGAGCGCGATCTGCATGCGCCCGCGGCCGTGGATGAGACAGTCGCGGCCGACGATCGGGATCACCTGAAGGAGGCGGACATCGGCGAGCCACACGAAACCTGGCGCGTCGACGGTGAAGTACTGCGTGGCGCGCACCGGCATGCCGGCGGCGCCGGGGCGGGTGCGCATCACGCCACGTTCGCGCAGACGCACGGTGCGGGCGATCGGCCGGCCGACCGCGCCGCTGCGAGGCAGCCAGCGCTGCACGACGGGCGGCAGTGGCGCGAGCTGGCGCTCCGTCAGGATCTCTGGCGGTGTGTGCGGCGCGCGGGCGAGCAGCTCGCGTGCTTTGGTGGCGCCGGTGCGATGAAACTGCAGGATGCTCAGCGACACGACCGCAGCCGCGCCGATGAGCAGCACGAACGGCCACACCACGATGAGGTACTGCACAGATGTGTGCGCTGCAGTACACATGCCACGGCCCGCGCCGTTGACGAACGGCGCCGGTGATCAGCGTCGCGCCGCGTTGTCGCGGACTTTCGCCACGGCGCGCGAAGAAGTTCGAGCCTGCCGGAAACGCGGCGTCCAGAGCGTGGTGTGACAGTGACTTAACAGCAGCAGCTCTTCGCGGCTTTCACGAGCGTCTTCACGGGTACTTGAATCAGGGCGCTGAGCTTCTTGCGGTCGGCCTCGACGGTGTCGTTCACGTGCAGTGCCGCGAGCGTGCTCTTCAACACGCCGGCCACGGCCGGATCGTCGAGGTCGGTGAGCCGGTAGTGCACCCACAGGCCCTGTTTGCGCGTGGAGACGAGCCCCGCCTTGCGCAGGTGAGCCAGATGCCGCGACGCGGTCGGTTGCGGCACGTCGAGCGCTTCGTGGATGTGGCACACGCAGATCTCGCCCGATGCGAGCAGGCCGAGAATCCGTCGCCGCGTCTCGTCGGACAGTGCCGAAAACACGTCATCCAGAGAAACTTTCATATTCGCCTTGACGAATATAGCACGGCCTCACTATATTCGCATCAGCGAATGTTTAAGGAGGCTGTGATGAGCGAGACCGTGAACGTGGAACTGGTGAAGACCGTCTCGGAGAAATACGGCGCGATTGCGCGTCAGGTGCGCGAGCAGAAGACGGACGAGCCGTGCTGCGGCCCGAGCTGCTGCAGCGGCACGGCGAAGGATCCGATTTCCGCCAACCTGTACGACGAGGCGCAGGCGTCGGCCGTCCCGCAGGACGCGATCCTCGCATCGCTCGGCTGCGGCAACCCCACGGCGCTCGCGGAACTCAAGGCCGGTGAGGTCGTGCTCGACCTCGGCTCCGGCGGCGGCATCGACGTGCTGCTCTCGGCCCGCCGCGTCGGGCCCACGGGCAAAGCCTACGGCCTCGACATGACCGACGACATGCTCGCGCTTGCCCTCGAGAACAAGGCGAAGTCGGGCCTGACGAACGTC
The DNA here is from genome assembly GCA_964343975.1 of uncultured Solibacteraceae bacterium. Lineage (GTDB taxonomy): Bacteria > Acidobacteriota > Vicinamibacteria > Vicinamibacterales > SCN-69-37 > SCUN01. Next base: position 72,669 of record CAYFLU010000001.1, on the reverse strand, counting down.
GAGTTCCTGAAGGGCCACATCGAGAACATCCCGCTGCCGGCCAACACGATCGACGTGATCATCTCCAATTGCGTGATCAACCTGTCGGGCCACAAGGACCGCGTGATGGCCGAGGCCTTCCGCGTGCTGAAGCCCGGCGGCCGCTTCGCCGTCTCCGACGTCGTGAGCACCCGCGAGGTGCCCGCCGAGATCCGCAAGAACATGGAACTCTGGATCGGCTGCGTGGCCGGCGCGCTCCGCCAGGAAGAGTACGTCGCCAAGCTGAACGCCGCCGGCTTCACGGACATCGACCTCGAAGTGACGCGCGAATACCGCACGGAGCAGGCGCGCGAGTTTCTGGCCTCCACCGGTCTGGACGTCGATCGGCTCGCCAAGGACGTCGACGGTGCGTTCGTGAGCGCGTTCATCCGCGCCAGGAAACCGCAGGCGTGATCCCGGTTCGCATTCTGTTTCTCTGCGTCGCCAACTCGGCGCGCAGTCAGATGGCGGAAGGCCTGTGCCGTGCGAAGTGCACGGCACAGCGCCTACCCTTCGATGTCGAGAGCGCGGGCAGCGCGCCCACGCAGGTCAACCCCGTTGCCATTGAGGCGCTTCGCGAGCTCGGCATCGACATCAGCGCCCAGCACTCGAAGTCGGTGCACGACCTCGACATCACCCGCTTCGACCACATCATCACGCTCTGCGCCGACGAAGTGTGCCCGGTGGTGCCGGGCCGCGTGGCGCGGCATCATTGGCCCTTGCCCGATCCGGCCGCCGCACCAGCGGATCAGCGGTTGGGCGCCTTTCGCATGACTCGTGACGAGATCAGCCGCCGCCTCGACGCCTTCCTGTCGCAGCTGGCGGCACCCCACGCATGACCACCAAACGTCTGAACATCTTCGAGCGCTATCTCACGGTCTGGGTGGGTCTCTGCATGGCGGCCGGTGTCGCCATCGGCATCGCCGCGCCGACGGTGACCGCAACGCTGCGCGAGCTGGAGTTCGGCCATGGCAGCCAGATCAACGGCCCGATCGCCGTGCTGATCTGGTTGATGATCACGCCCATGATGATGAAGGTCGACTTCGCCGCCGTGCGCGACGTCGGCCGGCGGCCGCGCGGTCTGTTCGTCACGCTCTTCGTCAACTGGGTCGTGAAGCCGTTCTCGATGGCGGCGATCGGCTGGCTCTTCTTCCGCGTGGTCTTCGCGCCCTGGATCGGCGCGGCAGACGCCGACCAGTACATCGCCGGCACGATCATCCTCGCCGCGGCGCCCTGCACGGCGATGGTCTTTGTGTGGAGCTATCTCACGGACGGCGACCCGGCCTACACGCTCGTGCAGGTGTCGGTGAACGACCTGATCATGCTCGTGCTCTTCGCGCCCATCGTGCGCTACCTCGTGAGCGGCGCCTCTGCGCTCGTCGTGCCGTTCGGCGTCCTCTTTTTCTCGGTCCTGGTCTTCATCGTCGTGCCGCTCGCTGCCGGCATCCTGCTGCGGCGCGTGTTCGTGGCCCGTGGCGGCCGCGACTGGTTCGAACGCGAGCTCCTGCCGCGATTCGCACCGGTGAGCATGGCGGCGCTTCTGGCCACGCTCGTGCTGATCTTCGCGTTTCAGGCCGACAACATCACCGCCAAGCCGCTCCATGTCGCGCTGATCGCCGTGCCGATCCTGCTGCAGGTGTACTTCAACGCGTCGCTCGCGTACGGACTGATGCGCGTCTTCCGCGTGGAACACTGCGTGGCCGCACCGGGCGCGCTCATCGGCGCGAGCAACTTCTTCGAGCTCGCCGTGGCCACGGCCATCGCGCTCTTCGGCCCCGGATCGGGCGCCGCGCTGGCCACCGTCGTGGGCGTGCTCATCGAAGTGCCCGCGATGTTGACCGTCGTCGGCGTGTGCAACCGCACGAAGCACTGGTTCCCGACGATAGAATGAGGACCATGCGTCCTCGTGTTCGATTTGCGCCGTCACCGACCGGGTATCTGCACGTCGGTGGCGCACGCACGGCCCTGTTCAACTGGCTCTACGCCCGTCGTCACGGCGGTACGTTCATCTTGCGCATCGAAGACACGGACATGGAGCGGTCGTCCACCGACATGGTCACCGCGATTTTCGACAGCATGACGTGGCTCGGTCTCGACTGGGACGAGGGCCCGCGCGTGGGCGGCCCGCACGGGCCGTATTTCCAGACCGAGCGGCTCGATCGCTATCGCGCGGCCGGTGACGCGCTCGTCGCGTCGGGACACGCGTACCGCTGCTTCTGCAAACCAGACGACCTGAAGGCCGAGCGCGCGGCCGCCGAGTCGGACGGGAAGCCCTGGAACTACGACCGCCGATGCACGCGGCTCACCGCCGACGACATCGCGGCGCGCGTGGCGCGCGGCGACGCGCACGCGATCCGCTTCCTCGTGCCGGCCGGCCAGACGACGTTCCATGATCTCGTGCACGGCGACATCGTGTTCGACAACACGAACATCGAAGACTTCGTGATCATCCGTTCCGACACGTATCCGACCTACCACCTGTCGGTGGTCGTTGACGACGTCCACATGGAGGTCACCGAGGTCGTGCGCGGCGACGATCACATCTCGAATACGCCGAAGCAGGTGCTGCTCTATCAGGCGATGGGTGCGCCGGTGCCACGGTTTGCGCACGTGCCGCTCATCCTCGGTCCGGACAAGAAGCGGCTCAGCAAGCGGCACGGCGCGACGTCGGTCGGCGAATACGAGAAACAGGGGTTTCTCCCGGAAGCCATGGTCAACTTCCTTGCGCTGCTCGGGTGGTCACCCGGCGGCGATCAGGAGTTGTTCTCGCGGCAGGAGCTGGTCGATCGCTTCACGCTCGAAGGCATCAGCGGCGGCAACGCCGTGTTCAATCCCGAGAAGCTCGAGTGGTTCAACCAGCAGCACATCATGCGGCTGCCGGCCGACGATGTGCTCCGGCGGATTCGGCCGGATCTGGATGCGCTGGGCTGGTGGCGTGACGAGTTCACCGGCGCCGACGCGGCGTGGATCGGGAAGATCATCGAGCTCTTGAAGCCGCGCGCGAAGAAGCTCGCCGACATCGCACCGCAGATGCGCGCGTTCGTGTCGGACGATCTGGTGTTCGACGAGGCCGCGGTGAAGAAGCACCTCGGCGATCCGGCCCTGCCCGATCACCTGCGCGCGTGGATCGATGTGCTGACGTCGCTGTCGTCGTTCGAGGCCGCGACGCTCGAAGCGGCGTTGCGCGGGTTGGCGGAGCAGCGCGGGATCAAGCCGGGCGTGCTGATTCACGCCACGCGCGTGGCGGTCACCGGACAGGGCAACAGCCCGGGCATCTTCGAGGTGCTGGAACTCGTCGGCAAAGAGCGCGTGATCGCACGGCTGCGGGCGCCGTTACCCGGGACCTAAAGGTCCCGGGCTCCAAGGCAGCTACCCGGGCTCCAAGGTACGGGGAAGCCACCCTGGAGCCCGGGACCTTTAGGTCCCGGGTAGCTGTTTACCAGCGCAGCACGCGACGGCCGCGCCACATCGGGCCTTCTTCAACGAATCGCCATTCGGGATTGCGCTCCACATCGCGCAGCGCGGCGAGCGTCTGCTCGAACAGCGGTAGATCCTGATCTTCACATTCGAAATAGGTGACGAAGTCCCACTCGCCCGGCCGGCCCGGTCCGTGCGGGTTGTGGTACACGCGCCGGTAGATGCGCGCGGCGGCGTCCCGGCCAAGCGACGCGTGCCCGGGCACGGGGCGGCCGACCGACGCGTTGTGATGCGGATAGAAGTACTGATGCCGTTCGAGTTCCGGCATCGCCCACCACTCGGCGTTCTTGCGCACGGGAATGATGATCGCGTTCGGCTGCGACCGGCCATTGCCGTGCGTGCGCGCGCGGTCGTACGCCCACTGCGCCACGTTGGCGCTCGTGTACTGCGGATTCCGAAGGCACCCTTCCAGCATGTCAACGACGCCGACATCGCCGATGCGTCGACGCAGTTCCTTCTCGAGGTCATCGAGGCGCGGCCGGTAGCGCGAGTTCACCTGCACCGCGTAGCGCGCTGGGGCCTCGGCGGATTCGTCCACACCGACGCCGTTCAGCGAGAGGAATTGCACCGTCTCGAGCTCGGGAGCATCTGAATTGGCGCCTTCCCGTTCGAACGCGTTGAGAAAGCCACGCGCCACGCCGTCACCTGCCGCTTTCACTTTCAAGCGGGTGGCATCGTCATCGCGACAGCCGCGAACGAACAGAAAGCGCGTGTAGCCGAGATTGGGGGTCATGGCGTCCTCGCGCAGGTCCGGTTAAGCTGCTATCGGTCCATGGCGTCTTCCACTACAACCCGCCGCCCTCAGCGTGCCGCCCGTGGTGTGCAACCCCGTGCAGTTGCACGCAGTGGTGACCCGGCGGCCGTGTTCGAGGCCGCCCGGCGTCATCTGATGCGTCGCGACCCGGCCCTCGGCACACATATCAAGAAGGTGGGTGCGCGCCGGCCGAATTTCGCGCCTCGGGACCCGTTCCGTGCCCTGGTGCGGGCGGTGCTGTCGCAGCAGTTGTCCACGAAAGCGGCCGACACCATCGAGCAGCGCGTGCTGGCACTCACCGGCGGCGCCGATGGCATGACGCCGGATGCGCTTCTGGCGCTCGACCCGGCCGCGCTCCGGACCGCCGGCGTGAGCCGGCCGAAGATCGCGTATCTGCGCGATCTGGCGGATCACGTCGTGACCGGCCGCCTTGACCTTCACGGGTTGCGGCATCGCACCGACGCGGAAATCATCGAGGCGATCACCGCGATCAAGGGATTCGGCGTCTGGTCGGCCGAGATGTTTCTCATGTTCTGCCTGCACCGGCCCGACATCTTTCCGGTCGGCGACCTCGGCATCGTCAAAGGCGTGCAGAAACTGACGGGCATGAAGTCGCGACCGAAGCCGCGGACGATGCTGCGTGCGGCGGAGATGTGGCGGCCGTATCGCTCGATCGCCAGTTGGTACTTGTGGAGGCTCGTCGAATGAGCGCACCCGACAATGACCTCACGCGCACGAGCGCGGCCTCAGATGAAACGCGTCTCTCGCCGTCAAAGGGCACCGCGACCAGCCAGACCGGTTGGTTGAACTCGTCGAGCGGCACCGACTACGGCCGGTTTGCTCCAGGCACGATGCTCGACAATCGCTACCGCGTGCTCGGCTTGCTCGGCCGCGGCGGCATGGGCGAGGTGTACCGCGCCGACGACCTGCGTCTCGGACAACCGGTGGCGCTGAAGTTCCTGCCGGCCGCACTGGCCGTGGATGCGCGGCGGTTGGCGCAGTTTCACAACGAAGTGCGCACGGCGCGGCAGGTCTCGC
>CAYFLU010000001.1:0-67282 GCA_964343975.1 uncultured Solibacteraceae bacterium | reverse complement strand
GCGCGGCGGTTGGCGCAGTTTCACAACGAAGTGCGCACGGCGCGGCAGGTCTCGCATCCGAACGTGTGCCGCGTGTACGACATCGGCGAAGTCGACGGGCACCTGTATCTGTCGATGGAGTATGTCGATGGCGAAGATCTCTCCGGGTTGCTGCGCCGCATCGGGCGGTTGCCGGAAGAGCGCGCGGTCGAAATTGCGCGGCAGATCTGCAGCGGCCTCGCGGCCGCGCACGAGCGCGGCATTCTGCACCGCGATCTGAAGCCCGCCAACATCATGCTCGACGGCGCGGGCAAGGTGCGCATCATGGACTTCGGTCTCGCCGCGGCCGGCGAGGTCGACGATGTGCGCGCGGGGACGCCGGCGTACATGGCGCCGGAGCAGTTGGCCGGCCGCGAAGTGTCGGTGCGCAGCGACATCTACGCGCTGGGCCTCGTGTTGTACGAGGTGTTCACGGGCAAGCGCGCGTTCGACGCGAAGACGATTGCAGATCTGGTCGCTCAGCATCAGTCGGGGCAGATCACGTCGCCCGCGGTGCTCGTGTCGTCGCTCGATGGGGCCGTGGATCGCGCGATCATGCGCTGTCTCGATCCTGAGCCGTCGCATCGCCCGACCTCCGCGCTCGCGGTGGCCGCCGCGCTGCCGGGCGGTGATCCGCTCGCGGCCGCGCTTGCCGCCGGCGAGACGCCTTCGCCAGAGATGGTGGCGGCGGCCGGTGCGCAGACCGCGACGGTGACACCGGCCCGCGGTGCGCTGTGGCTGGCGGTGCTCGCAGTGGCCGTGGTGCTGTGTCTGCGCATTGGGGATCAGGCGTCGCTGTTCGCGCGCGTGCCTCTCGCCAAGAGCGGCGACGTGCTCGCCGATCGCGCGGATCAGATCCGGCAGTCGCTCGGCTACGTTGATGCGGTGGCGGACACGAGCCACGGCTTCGCCAAGAACTCGACGTATCTGCAGTGGGCGGCCACGAATGTCTCCGCGACGGATCGCGCCACTTATCTGGCGGCGGGTCGTCCGGCGGCGATGCAGTTCTGGTATCGCACCAGTCCGTCGGTGCTCGTGCCGCAGAGCGGCCTCGACACGGTGAGTCCGTCCGATCCGCCGATGACGACCACCGGCATGACGCTTGTGGCCACAGACACGCTGGGCCGGCTCACGCGGTTCGAGGCGGTGCCGCCGCAGCAGGAGGCGGCGGCGACCGGCACGGCCGCGGCCGTCGACTGGGACAAGCTCTTCGCGGCGGCCGCGATCGATCGCACCGCCTTCACCGAAGTGCCGTCGTCGCGCACGCCCGGTGTCTATGCGGATGAGCGGCGCGCCTGGACGGGCACCTACACGGGCACGTTGATTCCCATACGGATCGAAGCCGCGGCGTATCGTGGACGACCGGTGTCGTTCGAGCTGGTCGGGCCGTGGACGCCTGCGCCGCGCGACTCGACCGCGCCGCCATCGCCGACCCGCAGCAGCTCGTTGTTGATCATCTTCCTGCTCGTGGGCGCGGTGTTGGCCGCGCGCGCCAATCTCCGGTCGGGTCGCGCCGATGTGCGCGGCGCGTTCCGGCTCGCCGCGTTCATGTTCACGGTGATCATGGCGACGTGGCTGCTGGATGGTCACGTCCGCCATGCGCAGAGCGAGATGTCGCGGTTCTTTGCGGCGACGGGCATCGCGCTGTTTCTCGGCGGCGTGATGTATCTCATCTATCTGGGGCTCGAACCGTGGGTGCGTCGCACGTCGCCGCTGGTGCTGGTGGGCTGGTCGCGCGTGCTGGCCGGGCGCCTGCGTGATCCGCTCGTCGGACGTGACGTGCTGATCGGCGTGGCGTGTGGTGCGGCGGGCGGCCTGCTGAACCTCATCCCGTATGTCGTGTCGCGGTGGGCCGGCCTGCCGGAGATGGAGCCGTTCTCGAGCTACACGGGCGCGCTCGACGGCGTGCGGCCCTTTTTGCGGGATGTCGTGCAGGCCATGAACGGGAGCCTGCAGAGCGGGTTGATCACGGTGTTTGAATGGGTCTCGTTCCGCATGGGCGTCGAGCTGCTGTGGAATCGCGGCGTTCGGCGCGTCGCGCCGTCACTGCCGCTCATCTCCGAACGCGCGATCATCATCTTGGCCATGGTCCTGTTGGTGGTTGATGGTGCCTCAGGGCCGACGCCGAAGGCGCAGGCGCTGAACGGGCTCTATCAGCTCCTGAGCGTGTCGCTGATGTTGGCGGTGATCCTGCGCGTGGGCCTCCTCGCCTCCTGCGTGGGGTTTCTCGTGGGCAACTACCTCAGCAACATGCCGATGACGCTCGACAGCACGCGGCTGTACGCGCCGGCGTCGTTCGCGCTGATCGCCGGCGTGGCCGCACTGGCCATCACCGGTCTGGTGCTGGCGCGCGGTGGCGACGCCCGCTCGGCGCGTTTCGACCGGCTGCGTTGATCGCATTTCACGGGACAATAGACGCATGACATTGCGACGGTCGCAGATTTTCGGGAGCCTTGCGGCAGCCCTGGCAGTGGCGGCGCTTGGGACGCTGGTGGTGGATGGCCTCCGGTCACGCGACCGCGCACAGCAACTCGAACAGGCCTCAGCCGCGTCGGTCGTGCAGCACGTGCGCGAGTCGTGCGAAGCCAACCCGAACTGGTTTCTCGCCGGTCCGCGCGACGATCGTCCGTCCAAGGACCAGCTGACGCAGCCCGACGCCGACGTCTATACGGCCCGTCCGGACGCGAAGGCGCGGCCCTTCGAGTTCTTCGCGTACGACGAAGAGTTCAAAGGCATCAGCACCGCGGCGCCGCGGTTTCCCGACTCGCTGCGCATCGCGCTGAAGTCGGGCAGTGAGTTCGCCACCGAGTCGTACTCCGGTCCGCAGGGCTCCGGTCTTCAGACCGCGCGGTGGACGCGCTGGCGCTCGAGCGAGTGCGCGGTGTTCCTGTTCCGCGCGGCCGCGCCGGCGCATCTCCTGCTCGAGCGCACGCTCGTGTTCGCCGGCTTCTTCGGCGCCACCTTCGCAGTGTGCTTCCTCGTCGGCCTGCCCACGGAGCGCCGTGCCGCGGCACTCGCCGCCGCCATGCGCAACATGGCCCGTGCCGACTACGTGGGCGCCGCGCCGGCCGACGGCCAGGACGAGCTCACCGCGATCGGCGCCACTTTCAATGAAGCCGCGGCTGGCATCCGCACGCGCGCGGCCGAAATCAAGGATCAGCAAGACGCGCTGCGTCGCGTGGCCAACGATGTGCACGACGACCTCGTGATGCCGCTCGGTCACGTGCCGACGCGGATCGGCGAAGTGCTCCGCTCGGTGAGCGTGACGCCGGCGGTGCGCGATCAGATGTCGGCGGCGCTCCGCGATGCGCACACGCTCGAACACCGCGGCGCCAATTTCGTGGCGTCGCTGCGCCTGCGCGATCGCGAGGCCGCGTTCCAGGAAGTGCCGGTCGACTTCACCGACCTCGTGACTCGCGTCGTCTCACGTGAAGTGGCGTTTGCGACCGCGTGCGGCATCAGCCTGTCGGCCACCGTCCCCGATCGCACGGTGAACGTCGTCGGCGACCCCGGCCTGTTCGCGCTCGTGCTCGAGAACCTGATCGACAACGCGATTCGCTACAGCAAACCCGGCGCCTCGGTGACGGTGGATCTCGACACGCCGTCGGCCGGAAAGTTCGTGCTGCTGGTGGCGGACGAAGGCGCAGGCGTGAATGACGCGACGCTGAAGTACTTCAATGGCATCCGCCGGTTCCGCGGCGACGAACGGCGCAATCGCCGCGCCGACGAAGTCGGTCTCGGCTTGGCGATCGTGCATGAAGTGACCGGACGCGCGAAGATCGGCCTCGCGTTCCGCCGCCGCGACAAGGGCGGCCTCGAAGTGAAGCTCAGCAACTAGCCGCGGGCGATCTCTTCGGTCGACCGCAACGCCATCGCCACGAACGTCAGCGTGCCGTTCGTGCAGCCGCCGGTCGGCAGCGTTGGCGCCCCGACCACGAACAGGTTCCGGTGATCGTGGGTACGGCCCCACGAGTCCACCACGCTCGTGGCAGGATCGGTGCCCATGCGACACCCGCCGGCGGGGTGATCCTGATAGTTCAGTCCACTCAACGGACCCACCTTTCCGTCGTTGGCCCGGGCCAGTTGGGCGAAGACCTGCTCGAAATGCGCGCGCGTCGATCCGGCACGTGCCTCACTGGCCGCATCGATCTTGTGGCGGACAACGGGCATGGGATCACCCCAGCGATTCTTCTTGGCCGCGTCGAGCGTGATGCGGCTGTCCTTGTCAGGCTCGACCGTGTAATACCCACGCACCCGAGCGGAGCCGCGCGTCGTTCGGGTGCGCCAGTCCTTCAGGAGCTCGTCCCCGAGCAGCAGTTTTCCGGCGGCGTCGCGCAACCGGGGCTCGCGGCCGCTCGCGCTTTCCCAGATGCGGAGGTCGTGTCGGACGTAGGGCACCGTGGGCGCACACCGGAAGAACTTCCGCGTGATCAGACTGTGCTGCTCGTTCATGCCCGGATAGATCTTCAGGTCGAGATCGATCTGCGTCTGCCAGGCCAGATGTCCATTGATGTAGCGGCCGACCTGGTCGGTGCGGTTCGCGAGTCCATTCGGAAACTTCGCATTGGCCGAGAGCAGCAACAGGTGCGCGCTCCACACATAGCCACTGGCGATGACGAATGTCTTCGCGCGGTACTCGGTCACCTGTCCGTCGCCGGCTTCACTGACGGCCTCCGCCGCGACGATCTTCGACGTCGCGTCGTCCATCACCAACTTCCGCACGAGCGTGCGCGAGTGCAACTGCACGTGGCGCTTCTTGTCCGCGAGCAATTGCTTGAACGTCCAGTCCGGTGAATAGCGGGCGCCGGTGGGACAGATTTCACAGGTGTTGCAGCGCTGGCAGGCGTTGCGGCCGTTGTAGCCGTCTTTCGTGTTCTTCGCCTGTGGCGTGGTCCAGAAGGGCAGCCCGCTCTTTTCCGCCCATGCCTTCAGCTGTTTCAAGTTGAAGCTCGGCGTCATGGCGGGCATCGGGTACGGCTCGCTCCGCTTGTCTTCCGGCAATGGGCTCGGTTCACCCGACACGCCGATGCGGCGCTCGGCCTCGCAATAGAACCTCTCGAGCGTCGCCCAGTCGATCGGCCAATCGACAGCGAGGCCGTACATCGACTTCAGTCGCAGATCCTCTTCCGAGAAGCGGTTGCAGACGCCACCCCAATGCAGGGCAGAGCCGCCGACGGCCATCGTCCGCGAGATCATGCCGTCGGGCGCTTGATCGGCCACGAAATCGCCGGGCCAGATGTTCTCGCCGTAGTCGAGATTGCGCTTCCGGTACTGGGAACGATTCTCGAAATCGAAGAGCGGCGACCCGGCTTCGACGACGACAATCGACGCGTTCGGCTTGAGGCCGCTGAGCTTCTCGGCCACCATCGCCGCGGTGATGCCGCCGCCGATGATGACGTAATCCGCCTCGACGATCCGTGGGCGCTGCATGTGATCAGCCTCGTCCCAGCGGCATCGGCGGTTGATCGGAGCCGGCAAGACCACGGCACAGATCGCGCCCGATGAAGGTGTTGTAGGCGAGGTCGAACGCCGCGCCGCTGTTGAAGTACAGGCCGGCGACGTCCGCGATGAGATTGGCGCCGGTTGGGCGCGCCGGCAGGCGATTCACGGGCTGCGGCGTGGTCAGCGCGGCCTCGACGACGCTGCGTCGCGTCGCCAGAGGCGCCGACGCGAACGCGGACGCGCCTTTGGCGCGGGCGGCCTGATCGAGCGCGATGAACTGCGGCGCGTAGCGCGTGGCGACCGCGGGCCCCGACGCCGGACGGAGCACGGAGCCGCCGTAGGTATGACCCATGTCGGCGCCGGCTTTGTAGTTCGTGTGCCAGTCGATGAACTTCTGCACGACATCCGCACGATCCTGCGCGGTGAGGGCGGTCGGCAGGACGACCTCTGCGATGCCGTTGAGCGCCGCGATGTCGTTGGCCGAGAACAGCGCAGGCCGCTGCCACGCGCGGAGGCGGGCGAATGGCAGCAGTGCGAGGGTGGCGCCGATCTGTTGCAGCCAGGTGCGTCGCTTCATCCCAGAAACTCCAGCTTGCGCGCCTGCTCGTCGATGCGCGCTTTGTTGAGCAATTCCACGAACGCGCTGAGCACCACCAGCGCGCCGGCGGTGAGCCCCACCGTCAGGGCGCTGGCAAAGACGCGCTCGCCGAACACCACAATCAGCATGTTCACGATGCCGATGCCGGCCATGAGCAGGAAGATGCTCGAGCTGCGGTTCTTGTCCGTCGGCTTGGCGAACGGCAGCTCCGGATCCATCAAGATCGTGATCTGGAGTGTGAGATGGCTGATGAGGCCCATGAGCCCGATCCGCACGATCGATCCAGCCGGGTCGTGCGTCGCCCACGCCATCGCCACCGTCACGAACAACAGATAGGGCAGCAGGAACATCGCGACGACGACGTTCTTGGAGGCGCGAATGAGATTCGCGCGATTCACCGGCGCCGCAAAGAAGATCCACGACGCGCGATAGGCGTCGCTGCGTGTGAGCTGCATCTTCAGCATCGCCGGGAACATCATGATCGCGAATCCGACGAGCAGATACTCGCGGCCCACGCGGCCGTCGAGCCCGCCGTGTTCGCTCACGCCCTGGAAGATGTAGAGCACCGTGAGCGGGATGATCGTGAGCACGCCCATCCGGAATTTCTGATCGTTGCGGAACTGGCTGCGGATGAGGAGCGCCATCGCGCGGTTCTCACCGGCGCGGAAGAGCCAGCCCGCGCGGCTCGGGCGCGCGGGTGTGGATGACGAGCGCGCGGCCACGGCGGATTCACCGAGGCGGTCCGCAAAGCCCGACGAGAGCTTGCCGGTGAGCGCGATCGTCATGCCGACGAGGAGCGCCACCGACACGCCGGCCGGCAGGAGCGTTGATGCCGCGATGTGGCCCGCGGCAATGTCGAAGTAGCTCGCAAACCACGCCGGCGGCAGGCACAGCAGCCACCAGGTCTTCGGCAGTGTGAAGTTCGCGATGAAGGTTTTTGATACAAGTTTCGAGATCAGGAAGTAGCCGCCGTACACGCCGAAGCTCATGAGGAGCTGCACGTACGACAGCACGGACTTCAGCCGCTGCGCGCCGACGAGCCGCTGCAGGCCCGCGTAGGAAATGAGCAATGCGAACGCGATGCTGAGCGACGTGCCGTAGAGCGCGCCGAGCCCGGCCACGCCGGCGGCCCAGCCGTGCTTGATGAACAGCGCGCCGACCGGGATATAGGCGACGAGCGTGGTCATGAGCAGCGTGTAGCTCAGCACGTTCGTGAGCCGCACCGCGAAATACGTGCGGGACGTGATCGGACGGAAGCCGAGCACCGCGAAGTCGTCGGCGGCCGTAAGCGCGCTCGAATGGTCGAGCAGCACCGCCGTGCCGACCATGAACATCACGTACGCGCTCATCACGACGCCGATGAAGAACAGGTCTTTGCTGAAGACGATGGCGCCCGAGAGCAGCGCGCCGAACACCGAGTAGAGGAGAAACTGCGAGAAGAACGCGCGCGCCCCCACCGCTTCGCGGCCGCCCCGGTTGCCGACGGCGACCGAGCGCGTGCGGAAGTCGCGCTTCAGCAGTGCCTTCGTGAGCGCCAGCCACTGGTCGTAGTCCACGCCCAGGGCGACGAAGAACGGCTTCATTTCTCGAGCGCCGACAGGAACTCGGCGGCCACGCGGCCCACATCGAGACCGCCGGTCAACTTGCCGAACGCCGCCTCGAGCGTGGCTTCGCCGGTGTTGTGCTTGAGTTCGTCCGACGTGCCGCTCGCGACGAGCCGGCCCTTGTTGATCACGACGATCTTCGTGCACATGCGATCGACGACGTCGAGGATGTGGGAGCAGAAGAGGACGGTCTTCCCTTGGGCAGCCGTTTGCCGCAGGAGTTCCTTCACGATCATCGCGGCGTTCGCGTCGAGGCCGTCGAGCGGCTCGTCCATGATGAGCACCTCGGGGCGGTGCATCATCGCGGCGATGATCGCCACTTTCTGCCGCATGCCCTTCGAGTACTCGCTCATGCGGTCGTTGACGTTGCCGAGCAGGCCGAAGAGTTCCAGCAGCTCGTGCCGGCGCGCGGTGGCGACCTTCGCGTCGAGGTGGTAGAGGCAGCCGATCAGCTCGAGGTACTCGCCGCCCGTGAGGCCGTCGTAGAGCGCCGCGGTTTCCGGCACGTAGCCGATGCGCTTCTTCACTTCCATCGGCTGCGCCACGACGTCGAAGCCGGCCACGGTGGCGCGGCCCGCATCGGGCTGGATCATGCCGGTGAGGATCTTGACGGTGGTGGATTTCCCGGCCCCGTTGGGGCCGAGAAATCCGAGGATCTCGCCGGGTTCAACCGTGAGCGAGAGTTCAATGAGGGCCTGTTTGCTCCCGTAGCTGCGGGAGAGTTGCTCCGTGCGGATCACGACGCGGCTACTTTTCAGCGAGCAGCGCTTCGATCACCTTCGAGAGCTTCGCCTCGTTCGCGTTGTCGTAGCCGACCATGATCAGGCGGATCACGCCGTGCTTGTCGATGAGCTGGATCTGCGGGATGCCGCCGACCTCGTACGCGACGTCGTTCGGATCCTTCTGCGGCTCGTAGACCACCTTGCCGTTGACGACCTTCGCGTTGACCTGCGGTCCGATGGCCACCGGCACGTCGGACATCTCGTGCTCGGCGAAGTACGTCTTGTCCTTCGCGAGTTCCGCGTCGGTCGAGAGATTGCGGTCGCTGCCGAAGTAGCCCCAGAAGCGCGTGGCGAGCGCCACCTGGAACCCCTGCGGACCGTACTTCGCGCGGAGACGGTTGATGCCGGGGTAGCTCTCGCGGCACGGCCCGCACCAGTGCGCCGTGAACTCGAGGAGCGTGACCTTGCCGGCCGCGAGATCAAGCGACTTGGACGCCGGGCCGTTGAACCAGGTCGGCGCCGTGATCGCCGCGCCCTTCGTGCCGACGAGCTTGTAGCGCGCGAGTGTCGGCGCGACCGTGTCGGCCGTGCCGGCGATGTCGCCCCACTTCTTCGTGGCGTCGCCGAGCAGCTGCAGCGCCTTGTCGTTCATGTTCTGACCGGCGTAGGCCTCGGCCATGTTCACGTGCGCCGACACGACCTGACGGCCGAGCTTGGCGCGATCCTGCGGCGCGCACGCATCGCCCTGCGCCACGATCCACTGGCCGTGCTTGATGATGCCCGCGTCGATGTCGTCGCCGCGATAGATCGACTCGAGGTACGTGTGCACGCCCCACTTCTGCTCGAACGTGGCCGCCGTGTTGGCGTCCAGTTCATCCGCGTGCTTCTCCATCGTCGGATACAGGTTGGCGACGCGCCACACGCGGTCGGTGTTGGCCGGTGCGAGACGACGCTCGATGGGGATCGCGACGGCGAGGAGCGCCGCGCGGGCCGCCGGCGTGCTCTTCACGGCCAGCGCGCGCGTGAGGACCTGCTGTGTCGCGTCCATCAGGTTCGCGTCGGCGAAGAGCTGGAGCGCTGCCGAGAGATCCGCGTCGGCCACCGTCTTCGCGTCGAGCTTCGCGGCGCAGGCCTTGGTCATCGCGAGCTTGGCCGTGTTGATGCGCTGCATCTGCGTGATCTTGTCGCGGTCGGCGGCGGTGAGCGGCGCGCCGGTGATGCCGGCCGCGGCGTTCTCCTTGTCGACGAACGTCTTGATCTCTGCCTGACAGCCGGACGCAGTCGTCGCGGTGGGCGCCGGGAAGGCGAGTGGGGTTTGCGCCGGCGTTTGCGGCAGCGCGAGGAGCGCGAGCGAGACGAGCAGTGACAACAACATCACAGTGTCCTTTCCTTATTCGAGACCCTTGCGGAGAAACGCGACGTATTCAGCAGAGTTGCGCGTGAGGCCGCCGAACGCCACCTTCGGCGTACCGGACGGATCGAGCGCGGCGTAGTACGGCAGCGCGACTGTGCCATAGGTCTCGCGCTGCATCTTCTGGAAGCCCACGTACGGTTCACCCTGGCCGTCCGTGTAGAGGCGCACGCGCACGTACCGCGCCAGTTCAACGGCGACCTCGGGACGCGGGAACATGTTGGCCTCCATCCAGCGGCAGTTCGTGCAGGTGTACCCGGTGAAGTCTACCAAGACCGGCTTGCCCTGCTGACGAGCCACTTTCAGGGCCTCGTCATAGCTGTTCACGATCCATTCAGGCTCTTTTCCGGCGGCGAGGACGGTCGCTTCAGCCGGGGGCAGGAAGGCCTCGAGCTCGCCCATGCGCGCGCCGCGCGCGCCGTTGCCGAGCCACACGGCCAGCACGAGCGACGCCGCGGCCAGGACCATCCGCGCGGCGGTGCGCTTGCCGCGCAGGAACTGCCACATCAACGCGAGGGCCACGAGCACCCAGCTGACGAGCACCACCGTGCGCGTGAAGATGCCCCAGTGCCACACGAGGTCGGCGTTCGACAGGAACTTCATCGCCGCGGCGATCTCGAGCAGGCCCATCGCGGCCTTCACTTCAGCGAGCCACATGCCCGAGCGCGGCAGCGACGCGAGCCGCTGCGGCACCACGGCCAGAATCACGAACGGCAACGCGAACACGCTCGAGAACGCGAGCATGCCGGCGAGCGGCCACTGCCAGTTGCCGGTGGCGGCGACGACGAGCAGCGAGCCGATGAACGGCGCCGTGCACGTGAACGACGTGAGCGTGAACGCAAAGCCCATGAGCAACGTGCCGATCAGATTGCTCTTGCCCTGCTCGGCGCTGACGGCCTTCGTCACGAGCCACGACGGCAGCGCGATGTTCACCGTGCCGAAGAGGCTCATCGCGAAGCCGAGGAAGATCGCCGTGATGCCGAGGTTCACCCACGGATTCGCCGCGAACTGATTCAAGCCGGAGGCGCCGAGAAAAATCGCGAGCGCGAGCCCCACGGCCGAGAACGTGAGCACGATGCCCGCGCCGTACACGAGCGCCTGCACAAGTGCTTCCTTCTTGGTACGCCCGGCGCGTGCCGTGAAGTACGACACCGTGATCGGCACCATCGGAAACACGCACGGCGTGAGGAGCGACAGAAACCCCATCACCGCCGCCAGCGCGAGGTACGACGAGAACGACGATGCCTCGGCAGAGGCCGCCGCCATGTCGACGATCTTGCGCGGCGCGGCGGCCGTGGGAGCGGCGGCGACCGGCGCCGGCGGTGGCGTGGGCTCAGGCTCCGCCGCAGCGGCAGCCGGAGATCCGCCGGGCACCGTCACCGACGCCGTCAGCGTCTCGGTCGCCGGCGGCAGACACATCCGTTCGTTGCAGGTCTGAAAGGTGACGTCGACCTTCAGCGTCGCCTTGCCGCCGGGCGCCGTCTTCGCGATCGTGAGCGGGATCGTGATCGCGACCGAGTCTTCGTGAAACTCGGTTTCCATGTTGAAGTTGGGATCGAACGCCTTCTTCGACGCGCTGCCCGTGATCTTGCCGGCGACGGTGAAGACCGGCGACTTCTGCACCGTGACTTCGAGCGCGCGCGGACCGCCCGGGCCCTGCGTGAGCGCATACACGTGCCAGCCCGGTTCGATCTCTGCCGCTGCAGTTGCGGTAACCGTGCTTCCGGGCTTGGCATCGCCGGATGGCGCGATCTTCATCGACCAATGCACCGGCGTTTGCGCGGATGCCGACGCGCCGATAACAAAGTTGAATGCGACTGCGGCCGCAGTCGCACAGACCCACTTCGGCAAACTCGCGTGCATGAGGCATGATAAGCGCAACACCCGAGTGAAGATCCCCTCTCTGATCAGATCAGCCGCGCTGGTGGTGCTCGCCGGCCTCCTTGTCGCCACGCACACCGCGGCCGAGTCGTTGCCGCTGCCCTCGCGCGCGTTTCGTTCGTTTGCCAAGGGCCCAGGCAACACCGGTCTGCCCGCGTCGACCGTCGTGTCGTTGCACACCGACATCGAAGGCACGGTATGGATCGCCACGTTCACCGGCGTGGCGCGCGTCGAACATGGGCAGGTCGAACGCGTGACCGATCCGAACGGCCCGGGCGACGGCTCGAGCCTGCGCGTGATCGATCGTCGTGCCGGCGGCGTGTACGTGTCGGCCACCGCCGGGCTGTACACATTGATCGGTCAGCAGTGGACGTTCTCGCCGACGCCCACCGAGTTCACCTACATCTCCGAAGACGGCGGCGCCAATCTCGTCGCGCTCGACCGGCGTGGCGTGCTCTATTGGCGCGCGGCGGGCGCCACCGAGTGGAAGGAACTGGCCGGCGATGCCGACGCCACCGAATTCCGCGCGCTGGCCACCCTGAACGACGGCAACGTCGTCGCGGCGGGCCGCACTGGGCTGGTGCGCGTCGCCAACGGCGCGATCGCCGGACCGCTCGGCGACCGGCCGGCCGCCGCGCTCACGACCGTGATCGTGGCGTCGAGTGGGCGCGTGTGGGCCGGTGGCGAAGACGGACGGCTTCACAGCTGGCAGCCCGACACCGGCTGGCAGAGTTTCGCGATCCCCGAGTGGGACGCGGGCCGCATCCGCGCGATTGCCGAAGATCGCCGCGGCCGCATCTGGGCCGGTGGCGACAACGGGCGCGCGGCATTCGGCAACGAGACGACGCCCTTCGAACGCTGGACACCGGAAGTCGGCCTGAAGACCTCGGCCATTACGGCCATCGCGGGCGACGCCACCGGCGGCGTGTGGTTCGGCTTCAACGGCTCGGGCTTGCAGCAGTGGCTCGGCGAAGCGTGGACCCACCGCACCTTCTGGCGCGCGCCCGGCGACGTCGATCCGCCCATCACGTTCAGCGTGCGCCCGACGGCCGACGGCGGCTTCGTGGCTGCCGTGTTCAACCGCGGCGTGTGGCGGTGGGACGGCAAGACGATGGCCGCGTACGGGCGCGAGCAGGGCATCACGGAAGATGTGCGCTTTGCGATCGAACCCGAACCCGGCGTGATCTGGGCCGCCGCGCGCTTCGCGATCTTCGCGGCAATGAAGTGTGGGTGGGCGCGACCGGTGGCATTGCGATTTTCGACGGCAGCTCGTGGCGGGCCATCACGCCCGACGCGGGCCTCCCGGGACACATCGTGTATTCGATCGCCTTCGCGCCGGACGCCTCGGTGTGGGTCGGCGGCTCGGCCGGTGTCGGGCATCTCGTGGATGGCGTGTGGCGGTTGTTCGATGCGAGCAACGCGCTGATCTCCGAGGAGTGCAACACGTTCGGCCTGCTCGTGCGGCCGTCGGGTGAAGTGCTGGTCGGCACGATGTCGGGCCTGGCCGCGTTCAACCCGAAGATGCCGCCGCAGCCGCAGGCGCCGCTGCGGCTGTTCTGGCGATCGCCGATGGGCGCCGGCGGGATCCATGTGCCGTCGACCAATCGCCGCCTGCGGTTGCAGTGGAGTGCGCCGTGGCCACGGCCGGTGGAGATCGAGTACCGCACGCGCGTGCTCGAGCTGTCGTCGGCGTGGAGCGATCCACAGATGACTTCCGACATGCAGATCGAGAACCTCGGCCCCGGCACCTACACGGTGCAGGTGGCGGCGCGGCTGCAGCGGCCGACGACGAGCGACTGGACGGAGCCGCTGACGGCGGCGGTGATCGTGGAGCCGCGCTGGTACGAGACCTGGTGGGCCCGCACGGTGTCGCTCGTGCTGCTCGTGATGGCGGTGGCGGCGCTCGTGCGGTGGCGCACGGCCCGGCTGCGGAGCCGGGCCCGGAAGCTCGAGGCGGCCGTGGCAGAGGCCATGTCGAGCGCCAAGATCCTCCGGGGGTTGCTCCCGATCTGCGCCCACTGCAAGAAGGTCCGCGACGACCAGGGCTACTGGACCCGGATCGAGGACTACATCAGCCAGCACAGCGAGGCCGATTTCAGCCACGGGTTCTGCCCGGACTGCATCGAAAAGCACTATGCCGAGCTTCCGATGAAGGAACTCGACTAACGGCGAGCGGTACTGCTATCCTAAAAGTTCCAGTTACGACCCGTTGTCCTCGCTGGGACGTCGTTCAACGGTAGGACACCTGCCTCTGGAGCAGGTTATTGGGGTTCGAATCCCTGCGTCCCAGCCAATCTCACTCACCTTCGGTTCGCTCGATCGGCTGTTCTACCAATTTTCGATCGGCTGTGCCGCCCGGCTTGCGGGGTCAGTCAGCCTTCGGCTTCGCCTCGGCTGACGGACCGAATCCCTGCGTCCGAGCGATACTAATCACCGAGTGTTCGGTGCCGTAAATCGAACGCGCCGGAGGAACCCTGAGATGACGGAACCGATTACCCAGAACCGAACCCAACTGCTGGCGGCCAAGCGCTGGATGGACGACGAAGCCGGCATGGAACGCGCGAGCCTCAGCCCCGCCGAGTATCTTGTCTACCGGATGAAGATCTCCCTGGCCGACGCCCAGGCGCTGGTGAAAGCTGTCTACGCACAGGAAGGCGAAAAGTAGGCTGCGTGGAATCACGCTGAAGGGCGTGCATCCTACGCTCCCAGTGTGATCAGCAGTTCGTCGAGCTGACCGAACGTCTCGACCGTGGCATCGGCCGCGCCGGTGCCGGCGGCGTCGAGGGCTTCCTTCGACGGATACACATCGCGCATCACGACCACGGTCTTGCCGTGCGATTCCTCGAACGTCACCGTCGTGACCGAGGCCTGATCGCCACTCTCTTCATTGGTCCAGACGAGTCGTGAGGGCGGCGTCACCTCGAGGTAACTCCCGAAGAACGCCATGGTCGCTTCGCCGAACTGGAACACGAAGCGGTACGACCCGCCCGTGCGCACGTCCATGTCGATCGACAGCAGCGTCATGCCCATCGACTTCGGCACCCACCACTGCTTCATCAGCTCGGGCCGGGTCCAGGCCTCGAACACCAGTCGCGCGGGGGCATTGAACGTGCGCGTCACCACGAGTTCGCGGTCAGACACGCGTTCAACCACGGTGGGGTGCTTCATCGGCGTATGCTCACTTCCGCTTCGTTCGACCATGGCGTCGTTCCTCTCGTTTAAGCGATTCAATGACCGTGTCCAGCGCGTCGAAGCGCGCGCTCCAGAGGTCGTGGAATTTCTCGATCCACGCCACCGCTTCTTCCAACCGTCGTCCGCCGAGCGTGCAGGTGCGTACGCGCCCGACCTTTTCCGTTGAGACGAGACCGGCGCGTTCGAGCACGCCCACGTGCTTCTTCATGCCCGTGAGCGTCATGTCGAACTTCGCGGCCAGGTCGGTGATCGAGAGATCCTTGCGGCCGAGCTGCTCGAGCACGCCGCGGCGCGTGGCGTCGGCCAGCGCGGCAAAGGCGGCGTCGAGCACCGGGCCTTGATGCTGAACCATGTGGTTCAGTATACACGACAACGGGCGGGAGGTGCAGCCATTCATGCGGTCTGGCGCATCCCTGCGATACTAGAGACGCGTCCACCCCAACGAGTGTGAGTGAGGAGCCGGAAAATGCTGAGGCGGGTTGCTGCGGGTGTGTGCGTGCTGTTGTGGTGCGTGGCGCCGAATGCGCATGCGCAGACGCCTGTGACGGCGGTCCGCGTGGAGGTGAAGAGCGCCGCCGGATCCGTGGCCGGCGCCGAGGTGACGATTGGCGCACAGACACAGACCACGCCGGCCGATGGCGTCGTCACGATCCCCGTCACCGCCGGCGATGTGACGATCGTCGTCACGGCCGAGGCCTTCGCACGACAACAGAAAACGCTGACCGTGCCGGCCGGGGTGACGCTCCCGGTGACGATCGAGCTCGCCGTCGACGTCGATGTGGATGAAGAGGTGACCGTGTCGGCCACGCGCGCCGGCAAACGCGTGCAGGACGAGCCGCTGCGTGTGGAGGTGCTGAGTCGCGACGAGATTGAAGAGAAGTTGATGATGACGCCCGGCGACATCGCGATGATGCTGAACGAAACGGCCGGCCTGCGCGTGCAGGTGACCTCGCCGTCGCTCGGCGCTGCGAGCTTGCGTATGCAGGGGCTGCGCGGCCGCTACACGCAGTTGTTGTCGGACGGCCTGCCGCTCTACGGCGGGCAGTCGGGTTCGATCGGCCTGCTGCAGATTCCGCCCATGGATCTCAGCCGCGTCGAGATCGTGAAAGGGGTGGCCTCGTCACTCTTCGGCTCATCCGCACTCGGCGGCGTGATCAACCTCGTGTCGCGACAGCCCAAGCCGGACGCCGAACGGGAAGTGCTGGTGAACCAGACCACGCTCGGAGGTACCGACGCCGTGCTGTGGCTGTCGGGTCCGTTGGCGCCGCGGTGGAGCTACAGCCTGTTGGCCAATGCCGATCGGCAGTCGAAACGCGATGTTGACGGCGACGGTTGGACGGATCTGCCGGGCTTCTCGCGCGTGAATCTCCGGCCGCGTGTGTTCTGGAACAACGGACAAGGGCAGTCGGTGTTCTTCACGGCCGGCTTCATGGGCGAGACGCGCGAAGGCGGGACGATGCCCGGCCGCGTGGCGCCGGATGGCCGCGCCTTTCGCGAAGCGCTCGATTCACGCCGCTTCGACGCCGGACTCGTCGGCCGCTTCATCGTGATGGGCGAGCGCGTTCTGGGCGTTCGCGGATCAGCTGCGGTGCAGCAACACGATCACGTCTTTGGCGACGCGCCGGAGACCGATCGCCACGCGACCGGGTTCGGCGAAGTGTCGTTGACTGGAACGACCGGCGCGCACGTGTGGGTCATCGGTGGTGCGCTGCAATCCGACGACTACCGCAGCGTCACGCTGCCGCGCTTCAACTACCAGCACGTCGTGCCGTCGGTCTTCGCCCAGGACGACTACACGTTCTCGCCGGCACTTGCGGTGTCCATCAGTGCGCGGCTCGATCGACACAATCAGTTCGGCACGTTTCTCAGCCCGCGCCTGTCGGCCCTCGTCAAGCCGGCCCCTGGCTGGACCATCCGCATGTCTGGCGGCACCGGCTACTTCGCGCCGACGCCGCTCACCGACGAAACGGACGCGGTCGGTCTCACGCGAATGGTGTCGGGGTTGCCGACGACGGCCGAGCGCGCGCGCAGTTACTCACTGGACGTCAATCGTGTGTTTGGCGGCCTCGAGCTGAATGCGACGGTGTTTGGCTCACGTGTCACGGGCGCCCTTGCGGTGCAGCCGGTGAGCGCGGCCACCTACGCACTGGTCACGCGTCCCGGCCCGACCACCACCATTGGTGCAGAGGCACTCGCCAAGATGCACGTGCAGGACTTCTCCATCGTGGCTACGTACACCCTGACGCGATCGACGGAGATGGATCCGGCCACGGCCACGCGCAACGACGTGCCGCTCACGCCTATGCACGCTGCCGGTGTGGTCGCGGCGTGGGAGCGCGAAGGCGCCGGCCGCGCGGGCCTCGAGATCTATGTCACCGGCCCGCAGCGGCTCGAAGACAACCCGTATCGCACGCGCAGCCCGCGGTACGTCTATCTCGGCGCGATGATCGAGCGCCGCATTCACTCACGGCTGCGCGTCTTCATCAATGCGGAGAATCTGGCTGATCGCCGCCAGACCCGCGTCGACCCACTGGTCCGCCCGTCACGTAACTTCGATGGCCGCTGGACGGTCGATGCGTGGGGACCGCTCGACGGCCGGGTGATCAACGCCGGCATTCGCTGGATGTTCTGATCTGAGGCTGCGGTACAGTGTGGCGCCGTGAATCGTCTCGCCGCTGCCGCCGCCCTCGCTCTCGTTCTCGCCGCCGGTCACCTGACGGCATTTCAATCGAAAGCTGCGGATCCCGCGGCCCTGTTCGTGCTGTCAGCCGCGGGCGATGGGTTTGATGTCGTCCCGGTGGCGATGATGAGCGGCGGGAAGTTCACCGAGCCGATCTCCGGCTCCTCCGACGAGAAAGACATCGCGAAATTCGCGACGACGTACTACAGGAAGGGACGCAGCGTGCGCGTGCTCTCTGGCGGCGCCGCCGTCGGCACGGCGACCGTCACGGGCGACTCGCACACGAGCGAGTGCGCGAAAACCGCCGGACAGGTCTCGCTCAAGAGCACGTTCACGCCCACCGGCAGCCTGATGGCGCTGGCCACGACGAATGACGCGTTGGGGAAGGGCGAGCGGGCACGTCGCGCGCCGACCAGTGACGAGCGCGCGGCAGCGCTGAAGCTCGCGGCCGAGGCCTGGCGCGGATTGCCCGCCGCCGCGATCGCGGATCCCGACGTCGTGAACCTCACCGCCATCGACGTTCGCGCGAACGGCAAGCCCCTCCTCATCGGGAGCCTCGTGGCGCGCACCGCGGCCGCGCGCGATGTGCTGTTCCTCTTGCTCGAGCCGAACGCGACGGGGTTTGCCACGGCGCTGGCGCAGAAAGACCGCCAGACGAAAGACACGTTGATGGGCGGTATGGAGCTGTCGGTGGTGGGATCAGGCGATGCGATCTACGTCGAGCGGCTCGTGGACCACGCCGATCTGGATGGCGATGGTGTGAGCGAGATCGTGACGAAGACCAACGGCTTCGAAGGTGACAAGTACGCCATCTACAAAGCCGTCGGCACGTCGTGGAAGAAGGTCTACGAATTCAGCAACTACCGTTGCGGGTTCTAGCGACGGTCTACTTCTTGACCGGGGTGAGCTTGTAGAGCCCGCCCGGGTTCGAGTCTTCGACGATCCAGAGCGCGCCGTCCGGCGCCACCGCGATGTCGCGCACGCGCTTGCCCATGGCCCAGCGCTCGGCAAGTGACGCGTTGCCCTTCGCATCGAACGTCACGCGCGTGATCGACTGCGAGCCCATGCCCGTGATCAACAGCGAGCCGTTCCACTGCGGAAACTGCGCGCCTTTGTAGAACGCCATGTTGCCCGGCGCGATCACCGGCGTCCAATAGATCACCGGCTTTGCGAGATCCGGCCGCGTGTCGGGGCTCGGGATCGGCGTGTTGTCGTAGTTGGTCGAGTACGACACGAGCGGCCAGCCGTAGTTCTTGCCCGGCTCGATCAGGTTGAGCTCGTCGCCGCCCTTCGGACCGTGCTCCACTTCCCACAGCCGTCCGTCCGGACCGAACACGAGGCCGTACGGCGTGCGGAAGCCCGACGCCCACGTCTCCGACGGCGTGAGGTTCGGCGACGGATACGTGTAGGTCTTCACGACCGCCGCAGTCTTCGCCAGTTCGGTGTTGCGCGGCGGGTTGATCATCGACACGTCGGCCGCGCCCGTCTTGCCCGCGTTCGGATTGCCCGGCGCCGGCTGGCCGTCGAGCGTGAGCCGCAGAATCTTGCCGAGCGGCTGATTCGGGTCTTGCGCCGGCGTCATGCGCTGCCGATCGCCGACCGTCAGAAACAGATAGCGGCCATCGGGCGAAAACGCCACGGCGCCGCCGAACTGACCGCCCGAGCCCTTCGGCATCTCCCGCCAGATCACCTTCAGGTTGTCGAAGCTCGCCGTGCCCGTGCCGAGCGTGAGCGTGGCCTTCGCGAGCGCGAGGCTCGACGTGCGATCCGCCGGCTCGTTCGGCTCGGAGTAGGTGAGGTACACCGTCTTGTCGCTCGCGTACTTCGGCGACAGATAGATGCCGAGCATGCCGCCCTGGCCCTGGCTCAGCACCGCCGGCGCGTTCGCGATCGTGATCTTCGTGCCGTCCTGCGCGACCACATACACCGGACCGACCTTCTCGGTCACGAGCATGCGACCATCCGGCAGAAACGCGATGCGCCACGGCAGATTGAACGACGCGACCTGCGTCACCGTGAACGGCAGCGTCGCTTCCGGTTTCTGTTCACCGCCGTTGATCTGCGCCTGCGCCGTCGAGGCGCCGAGGAGCAGCAGCAATGCGGCTTGTACCCACGTCTTCATGGTCATCTCCTGATGAGAAATTGTTCGTCCAGCGTACGACAAGAACGGGCCCACACACACCAACGCCGCGCCGGTTCGTGGGGGAACCGGGCGCGGCGTCGGGTAGAACGGGTGGTTGAGGTCAGTTGCCGCCGGCCTTGCAGGCCTGGCACTTGTGGTTGTTGATCGCGCCCATGCCTTCGAGCAGCTTGATCGTGTCGGGGAACGGCTGCGTGCGCTGTTCCGGGCTGTTGGCCATGTCCACCGTGGTCTGGCCGTTGCGGTTCACGACCTTCACGTCGGCGCCGTGCTTCACGAGGTAGTTGATCATCTCGTTGTCGCCGCGCGCGGCCGCGTGATGCATCGCCGTGAAGCCGTCCGCGTCGCGCTGGTTGATGTTCACCTTCAGCTCTTCGACGAAGTACTTCGCCACCGGCATCCAGCCGTCCGGCACATGGCGGTGCTGCTGCGCCACGCGTGACGTGCCGTAGCCGACGCCCATCGCCGCGTGGAACGGCGGCACGTGCGGGCCACCGGCGGGCACTGACGGCAGACCCGACGGGTCATTGGGACGCGCCGCGCTGCCGAACGTCTTGGTCGCGATGTTCGGATCCGCGCCGTACTTCACGAGCAGACGCATCGCGTCCACATCGAGGGCGTAGGCCGCGCGCCAGAACGGCGTCGCGCCGACGAAGTCCACGCCCATGCGGCCGGCGTTGTAGGCGGCGAACCACACGTGCGAGAACGTGCGTGCGTTCGGGTCGGCCTTCGCCTTGAGCAGGGCTTCCATCAGCTGGAGGTAGGTCGCTTCCTGCTGCGTGCCCGCGGTCGGCTGCGGATACCACGTGCGGAGCGCCCACTCGTTGTTCACCACCGCGAACAGCGGGCAGATGCCGTCGTCGTTGCAGAGGTTCGGGTCGGCGCCGCGCTTCAGAAGTGACATCGCGATGTCGTACTGGCCGTTCACGATCGAGAGCACGAGCGGCGTCGAGAGATCGGCCGAGCGTGAGTTGATGTCGGTCTTCGCGTCGAGGAGCACCGCCACCGCATCCGCGTAGCCGTCGCGCACGGCGTAGTGCAGTGCCGTGAGGCCGCCCTGTTTGCCGATGATCTCGGCATCCGACGGACCACGCGACCCGCGGCCTGCCGCCGCGCCACCGCGCCCGGCCGCCGCCGTCGTCGTCTGACCCGGCGCATTGAACTGCGCGAGCGGATCGGTCGGGTCCTGCTGGTCGGCCGGATCCGGCGCCGCCGCGCCACGCCCGGCCGCGCCCGCGCGACCCGCGCCGCCACGGCCTGTACCGGCGGCCGTCTCACGCGCGCGCGCCGAGCGATCCGCCGCATCGGTCTTCGCGCGTTCGACGTAGTCGATCACGTTGGTCGGTGTCTGCACGTTCGCGCCGCGCGAGATCAGGAACTTGATCGCGTCGACGCGGTCCTTCGAGGCGGCGAACACGAGCGGCGTGCGGCCGTGCGTCGTGTCCTTCACGTTCGCGTCCGCGCCCTTGTCGAGCAGCGCCTTCACCGCATCCACGTTGCCGGATTCCGCGGCGAAGTGGATCGGCTGCAGGCCCGTGCCGGTCACGGCCGTCACCTTGCTGCCGCCGGCCACGAGCGCGGCCACGATCGGGGCGTACCCGCGCTGCGCCGCGAGGTGCAGCGGCGTGTAGTCGCCGAGGCGCGTCACCGGATCCACCTTCGCCTTCGCGGCGAGGAGGGTCGTCGTGAGCTTCAGGTCGCCGTTGAGGGCGGCCCAGTGGAGCGCCGTCATGCCGTCGCCCTGCGCCGCGTTGATGTCCGCGTGGCGCCGGATCAGGTCCTGCACCGTCACGAGATCCCCGCGCGAGGCGGCGTCGGCCACCGGCGCCGTGGGCGCGGCCTGCGTAATCGTCACCGCGATGACGACGGCGCCGAGCAGGGCGCCGAACCAAGAGTTGCGTCGCGTCATGGTTGCCGTCTCCTACGCCGTGGCGAACGAGAACTCGCCCGTGCTGTCGCCGAAGGTCTTCACGTCATTCACGCCGAGCCGGTGCAGCATCGTCAGCATCACGTTGGCGATCGGCGTGTCGTCGGCCGCCTTCACGTGCAGCTGGCCCGGGTTGGTGCCGTTGCCGCCGCCGACCATGATGAACGGCAGGTTGCGGTGGTTGTGCACGTTGCCATTCGACATCGGCGAGCCGTACATGATGAGCGTCTTGTCGAGGAGCGTCGCGTCGCCTTCCTTGGCCGCCTGCAGCTTCTCGAGGAAGTAGGGCAGCATCGACACGTGATGCTTGTTGATCTCGCCGAACGCGCGGATCGTGGCTTCGGCCGCGCCGTGGTGCGACGCGTTGTGGAAGCCGGTCGACACGCCCGAGCCCGGATACACGCGGCCCGAGCCGTCGCGGCCGAGCTTGAACGAGAACACGCGCGTCGTGTCGGACATGAACGCGAGCACCTGCAGATCGAACATCAGCTTCACGTGCTCTTCGAACGAATCCGGCACGCCGGCCGGCGCGCCCGGCAGTTCACGCGCGTCGCCGCTCAGGTTGCGCTGCTCGATCTTCTGGATGCGCTGTTCCACTTCGCGGATGTTCGTCGCGTACTGATCGAGGCGGCGCCGGTCGCTCGGGCTCACCGTGCGCATGAGGCTCGCCATCTGCTTGGTCAGCAGGTCGAGGATGCTCTTGTCGGTGGCGCGGCGTTCGGCGCGCTGTTCCGCCGTGCCGCCCGCGCCGAACAGCATCTCGAACACCATGCGCGGGTCGCGCACCATCGGCAGCGGCTCGGTCGGTGACGCCCAGCTGATCGTGTCGGTGTAGACGCACGCGTAGCCGTAGGCGCAGCCGCCCGACTGGTCGACCGGTTCGATGCTGAGCTGCATCGACGGGATCGGCGTGTCCTTGCCGAACTTCTGCACGTAGTGCTGATCGAGCGACGTGCCCACGTGGACGTCCGAGCCTTCCGTCAGCTTCGGATGCGTCTGCGTGTACATGACCGCGCTCGAGCGGAAGTGGTCGCCGCCGACTTCGGCCGGCGCGAGCGCTTCGGCCATCTTCGCGTCCGTGTTGCTCACGATCGTGAGGTGCTTCTTCCACGGATCGAGCGGCGCCAGGCTGCCGCCGCTGATGTCGAAGTCCTTGCCGGTCGCCTTCGGCGCCCACAGGTAGTTCGCCGCGCCGAACGGGCTGCAGCCCGCGGCGCCGTGCACCTGTTCGATGCACACGAGCCGCGTGCGCGCCGCGGCCTTGGCCGCCGAGCTCTGCGCGAACACGGTCTGCGCCGGAATCATCGCGTCGAGCATCGGCAGCGCGATCGTGGCGCCAAGGCCCTTGAGGGCGGTACGGCGGGAGAGATGTTTGCCAGTCAGGGTCATGGGTCTCAACTCCTCAGTGCTGTCTCGTGCTCGGGTTATCGATGTCTTCGGCGCGGGCGGTCCGGAAGGCCGGGCTGTTCACCACGCCGAGGATGAGATCGGAGATCCGGTAGTTCTGCGGCGCCGCGGCGCGCACGATCTTCCGGATGGTGGGCATGTCGTAGTAATCCACGCGACGGCCGATCGCATACGACATCAGCATCTCGGTGAAGTGCGTGACGACCACGTCGGAGTGCTTCACGAGGGCGGCGCGCAGTTCGGCCGCGCCGTTCAGCTTCGTGCCGTCGTAGAGCTCGCCGGCCGTGTTCACCGGCACGCCGCGGTCCTTGATGCGGTAGGCGCCCGTGACGTCGAAGTGATCGAGCGCGAGGCCGATCGGATCGATCACGCGATGGCACGAGTAGCACGCCGGGTTCTTGCGGTGCTCGGCCATCTGCTCGGCCACCGACAACATGCGGCCGTTCGCGCTCGCGCTCGTCTTCTCGAGGTCGGGCACGTTCGGCGGCGGCGGGGGCGGCGGCGTGCCGAGGACCACTTCCATCACCCACTTGCCGCGCAGCACCGGCGACGTGCGGTTGCCGTGCGACGTGAGCACGAGCACGCTGCCCTGACCGAGCAGGCCGCGGCGCTGGTCGTTCGGATAGCTGACCTTGCGGAACTCCGGGCCGGTGACGTTCGGGATGTTGTAGTGCTTGGCGAGACGCTCGTTCACGAACGTGTAGTCGGCCGTGAGCAGCTCCGGCATCGGCCGGTCGTTGTGCACCATGTAGTTGAAGAGCTCTTCCGTCTCGCGGCGCATCGACTTGGCGAGCGCCTGGTCGTAGTACGGATAGTCGAGCGCGTCCGGCTCGATCTTGTCGAGGTCCTGCAACCGCAGCCACTGCGCCGCGAAGCGCGACGACAGCGCCACGCTGCGCTTGTCGGCGAGCATGCGCTTCACCTGCGCGTTGAGGCCCGCCGGCGTCGCGAGCTGGCCGCGCGCGGCCGCATCCACGAGCGCCTTGTCCGGAATCGTGCCCCAGAGGAAGAACGACAGCCGCGACGCGAGATCGACGTCGTTGATCTTGTAGACCGCGCCCGGCTTCACGCCCGCCGGCGTCTCTTCCACGCGGAAGACGAAGTGCAGGCTCGAGAGCATGCCCTGCAGCGCTTCACGCATGCCGGCGTCGAAGCTCTTCTTCGCGCCCTGCGTGAAGAGCGGCATCAACTCGTCGATGTCCTTCGCCGTCGCCGGACGACGGTAGGCCTGCGTGGCGAGCCGCGTGAGGATCTGCCGCGCGCACGCCGCCTGCTCGGCCTTCGCCGTCGGCGCGCACGTGAGCACGCGCTGACGCTCCGGGAAGTTCGTGACGCCCGTGACGTTCGACGGGCCGACGATCGCCACATTGCGCAGATGCCCGAGCGTCGTCACGCCGTAGCCGATGCCGATGTTCGTGTCGGCCAGCGTGTGATCGATCGGCTTCATGTAGTCGTCTTCCTCGCCTTCAAACTCGCGGAGGAACGCGACGGCCACCTTGTGCGGCCCCGCCGTGATCGCGATCGGCTCGGTCTGCACCATGAGGCCGTTCGGCGACGACTCGTTGATCCAGCGGTCGACCTTCACGAGCGCCGCGCGCGCGCCGTCGATCGAGACTTCGATCGTCATCGACCGCGCCGTGCGGCCGAAGAGCTCGCCCTGCGGTTCGCCGTGCAGCATCATCTGGAACTTGTATTTGCCGTCGGCGAGGAAGTTGTGCGTGATGACCGTGCCGCCGCGCGTGCCGAACGGCGCGCCTTCGAGCCGGTCCTTCTGCGAGAGCGTGCGCGGGACGTCGTAGGTCACCGAGCTCGTGTCGGCGTCGGGATCGCCGAGCACCGCGCGGCTCACATACGATGCGGCGCGCAGGTAACCCTGCATCGCCGTGGCCGACGGCATCTGCACGTCCGCGATGTTGTCGAAGCTCGCGCTGATCGTGTCGGCCGGCAGGAACGCCGAGACATCGAGGCTGACGCCGAACATCGACTGCACCGCCGCGAGATACTCCGCGCGATTCAAGCGCTGGAACGGACGACGGCCGGGATTCGGTGTGGCCGCCGCCGCGTCGAGTGACGTCTCGAGGGCGTTGACGAGCGCCATGCGCGTGGCCGCATCGGGCTGCGCCGAATCCTTCGGCGGCATCATGCCCGCGCGCAGTTTTTTGATCATCTTCTCGGCTTGCGCCGCGTGATCAGAGGCCTTGCCGGCATCGAAGTGATCGAGCGAAAACTCGCCGACCATTTCGCCGTCGTTGTGACAGTCGCCGCAATACTTTTTGAGTGTCGCGTTCTGCTGGTCAACGGACATCGGCGCGGGAGCCACCGTGGGGAGCGGTGTCGCGTCGTCGATGCCGCTCCAGCTTGCGCGCATCGACACAGCCATACACAGGAAACCCGCCGCAACGGCGGGCGCCAGCTTCTTCATCCGAGCCTCCGGGTCTAGATGCGGCAAAGACTACATGTACTTCCGGCGGAAGGCTATAAATAGATGACATGGTTTCTCGACGCCAATTCATCACCAAAACCACCCTGGCGACCCTCTCTTTTGGGCTTTTGCCTGTGGTTAAAACCGAACACCGGATATTTGGCGTGCAGATCCAGGCCAGATCGGGAAACCCCATACTCCAGGGGTGGTACGCCGACCCGGAAGTGAGGGTCTTCGAGGGCGAATACTGGATTTTCCCGACCTTTTCGGCCGCCTACAACGACCAGACGTTCTTCGACGCCTTCTCCTCGCGCGATCTCGTGACGTGGACCAAACACCCGCGCATCCTCGACACCGCGCACATCACCTGGGCCACGCGCGCCGTGTGGGCGCCGACGATCGTGAAACGCGGCGACTGGTACTACCTCTTCTTCGGCGCGAACGACATTCAGAACGATCAACAACGCGGCGGCATCGGCGTCGCGCGCGCGAAACATCCGGCAGGTCCCTTCGAAGATCACCTCGGCGCGCCGCTCGTCGACAAATTCCACAACGGCGCACAGCCCATCGATCCGTTCGTGTTCGCCGACGATGACGGCACGCATTATTTGATTTACGGGGGATGGAAGCACTGCAACATCGCGAAGCTCAACGCCGACTTCACCGCGCTCGTGCCGTTTCCCGATGGGACGACGTTCAACGAGATCACGCCGGCGGGCTATGTCGAAGGCTCGTGGATGTTCAGGAAAGACGGGAAGTACTACTTCATGTGGTCGGAAGGCGGATGGACCGGTCCGAACTACGCGGTGGCGTACGCGATCGGCACGTCGCCGTTCGGTCCGTTCGAGCGCGCGGGCAAGATCCTCTCGCAGGATCCGCAAGTCGCGACCGGCGCGGGGCATCACTCCGTGCTCCACGCGCCGTCCGGCAAGTGGTACATCGTGTATCACCGTCGTCCGCTGGGCGATTCCGGCCGTGATCACCGCGTGGTGTGCATCGACGAGATGCGCTTCGACGCGTCCGGCGCCATCCTGCCGGTGGTGATCACGAAGGACGGCGTGGCGGCGGACCCGATCCGGTAAGCGGTACAATCGACAATTCCGATGTCTGACGCCGTTCCCACGAGCGACGAGCTCGCCGCGAAAGTTGCGCAGCGCCGCACGTTCGCGATCATTTCCCATCCCGACGCCGGCAAGACCACGCTCACCGAGAAGATCCTGCTGTACGCCGGCGCGATCGAACTGGCCGGCGCGGTGCGCGGGCGCAAGTCGCGACGCCACGCGGTGTCGGACTGGATGGCGATGGAACAACAGCGCGGCATCTCGCTCACGTCGACCGCGCTCGAATTCGAGATCGACAACCGCCGCGTGACGCTCCTCGACACGCCGGGCCACAAGGACTTCAGCGAAGACACGTACCGCGCGCTCGTCGCCGCCGACAGCGTGGTGATGGTGCTCGACTCGGCGAAGGGCGTCGAAGAGCAGACGCGCAAGCTCTTCGAGGTGTGCCGGCGTCATCGCCTGCCGATTCTAACGTTCGTCAACAAGTGCGACACGCAGGGCCGCGATCCGCTGGAGCTCATCGATGAAGTCGAGAGCGTGCTCGGCATCGCCGCCGCGCCGCTCAACTGGCCGATCGGCCGCGGCGACCAGTTCCTCGGCGTGTACGACCTGCCCGGCAAACAGGTGCTCACCTACGAGCGCCACATGCAGGGCCAGAAGCGCGCGCCGGTGACGGTGACCGATCACCGCGATCCGCAGCTGCGCGAGATGTGCGGCGACTACGTCTACAACGAGTTCATCGAAGGCCTCGACCTCATCGCCACCGCCGGCACGCACTTCGATCACGACGAATATCTCGCCGGCCGTCAGACGGGTGTGTTTTTCGGGAGCGCGCTCACCAACTTCGGCCTCGAGCCGTTTCTCACTGGCCTCGTGAACCTCGCGCCGCCGCCGACCGCGCGCAAGACGATCGACGGCGAACCGATCGATCCGTCATCGACCGACTTCAGCGGCTTCGTGTTCAAGATCCAGGCGAACATGGACCCGCGGCATCGCGACCACGTCGCGTTTCTCCGCGTGTGCTCGGGCAAGCTCGTGAAAGACATGCTCGTGACCAACCAGCGCCTGAACGCGCCGGTGCGCGTGGCGCGGCCGTACAAGATCTTCGGCCGCGATCGCGAGACCTCCGCCGAAGCCTACGCCGGCGACATCGTCGGTCTCGTGAACCCGGGCCGCTTCTCGATCGGCGACACGCTCTACACGGGCCGCACCATTCAGTTTCCGCTCGTGCCGCAGTTTGCGTGCGAACACTTCGGCCGCCTGCGCCTCGAAGACCAGCGGCACAAACAGTTCGATGACGGCGTGCGGCAGCTCGAAGAAGAGGGCCTCATGCAGGTGTTCCGCACGAAGCACGGTCGCGATCCGGTGGTCGGCGTCGTGGGCGCGCTGCAGTTCGACGTGATCGTGTCGCGCCTCGAGAACGAGTACGGCGTGAAGAGCCGCGTGGAGCCGATGAACTACCACGCCGCGCGGTGGATGGATCCGATCGACACCGATCCGCAGTCGCTCGCCGGTCTCGGCGCGAACGTGCTCGACGTGCTCGACAAGCGCGGACGCACCGTGCTGCTCTTTCCGTCGGAGTGGTCGCTGCAGTACGCGGAACGCGAGAACCAGAAGATCAGGTTCCTCGCGGAAGTCGATCGCTAGCCTGTTGCGCGCGGGCTACCCGCAGATCTCATCCAACTCCGCATCGCTCAGCGCCGGCGAGAAGTACTTCAGCCGCGCGCGATACGCCGTCGTCTCGAGATATTCCTTCGCGCACGTCGCGTGGATGTAGCCCGACGGCGTGAAGCGGCCGTCTTCGTAGAACACGAGCGCGATGCGCCACGCGCCTTTGTCGATCAGGTTCTTGCAGGCGCGACAGGTGGCGCGGCCCGTGGGCGCGTGATCGGCGGTGCTCACGCGCGGGAGACGTCGGTGCGCCACGCCGAGCGCGGCTTCGGCCTCGAGTGTGGCGCGATCGTCGATGGATTCCTTGGTGGATTCCTCGGCGGCGGCGATGCCGTCGATGAAGGCTTCCGGCCGGCGGTACGCTGCGCACGCCATGTGAAACCAGTGCGTCATCAGCGCACCCTCTCCGTCGGCGAAGGGATTCGGGAGTTGTTCGCCGAAGCGGAGCTCGCCTTTGGCGATCTTCGCGCCGCAACCGCGGCAGGTGGCCCGGGCACTCGACGCGCGTTCGATCAGGTGGGGCATGCGCGGAGGATAATACGGATATTCCGCCTGTTCCTGTCGAGACACCGCGCTGGTGGCAGTGGCCAACGATCCTGTCACTCGACGCGCCCGCGGTCAGCGTGGCGTGGCAGGCCCTGCTGTCGGATGTGGCCGGCGTGCCGCTGCGGCTCGAGCATCGCGTGGTGCTCGCGGCCACCGTGTGGCTCGCGTACGTGCTCGACCGGTGGATCGAAGGGTGGCGCCTGCACTGGCGCGACATTCGCACGCAGCGTCATCACTTCTATCAGCGCCACCGCTGGCCCGTGGCGATCGTCTGGGCGGTGGTCGCGCTCGCCGATATCGCGCTCGCGCTCAGCGCGCTCCCGGCGCGTGATCTGCTCGCCGGCGCGCTCTTGCTCGTGCCCGTGCTCCTGTATCTGCTCTCGCATCAGCTCGTGCACCGCCACCGCCGCTGGCGCGCGCCGAAAGAGCTGATCGTCGCCGCGCTCGTCACGTGCGGCGCCGCGATCTTCGTCACCGCCACCGCACAGCCCGGCGCCGTGCTCTCGTCGGCGTCGCTCATCGGGCTCGTGTGCTTCACGAACTGCGCGCTCATCTCCGCCTGGGAACGTGAGGTGGACGAGTCGCACGGGCAGACGTCACTCGCCATCGACGCCGCCGAGCACCACTGGGTGTTCTCGCAATTGCCTTGGCTCGTCGCGGTGATCGCCGCACTCGCGTGTGTGGAGACGACCGCCGACGCGCGTGTGGTGGCCGCGTGCGTGAGCGCGAGCGCCGTGTTCCTCGCGCTCATCGATCGCGCCGAGCCGCGCATCGGCTGGCACGCCGCGCGGGTGCTCGCGGATGTGGCGCTGCTCACGCCGCTTGTCCCGCTGTGGTGGTGGCGGTGAGCGGCTTCGATCGCGTGGCGCGCATCTATCGCCGGCTCGAGTACCTCGCGTTCGGCGACATGCTGCAGCGCGCGCGCATCGCGCATCTCTCGCACGCGGCCACCGCACAGCGCGCGCTCCTCGTCGGTGACGGCGACGGGCGCTTCCTCGCCGCGCTGCTCGCGGCCAACCCGCACGTGCACGTGACCTCGATCGACGCCAGCGCGGCGATGCTCGCGCTGGCAGAGCCGCGCGTGGCCACGGCCGATCACGCGCGCGTGCTGTTTCTGTGCGCAGACATCCGCACCGCCGCGCTCCCGCGCAACTGCGACCTCATCGTCACGCTCTTCAGCCTCGACTGTTTCACCGACGAAGACGCCGCGCGCGTTGTGGCACGTCTCGGCGATTGCGCCGCGCCGCACGCGCAGTGGCTGTTCGCCGACTTCGCGGTGCCGGCGCGCGGGCTCGCGCGATGGCACGCGCAGGTGATCGTGCGCGCGCTCTACACGTTCTTCCGCTGGCGCACAGGCATCGACGCGCGCACGCTCCCGAACTCCGACGCGCACATTCAGCGCGCGGGCTTCCGCGCATGCGAGCGCCGCTTCTTCAGACACGGCCTCGTCACGAGCGTGGTGTACGCTCGATCCTCGTGATCGGCGAACTCGCGCGCCTGTTTCTCTGGCTCGGCGTCGTCTCGTTCGGCGGCCCCGCCGCGCACATCGCGCTCATGCGCCATGAAGTGGTGGAGAAGCGGCGCTGGCTCAGCGACCGCGACTTCCTCGATCTGGTCGGCGCCACCAACCTCATCCCCGGCCCGAACTCCACCGAGCTCGCCATTCACATCGGTTTGCTCCGCGGCGGCCTCGCCGGCCTCCTCGTCGCCGGCCTCAGCTTCATCGTCCCTGCCGTCGTGATCGTCGGCGCGATCGCGATGGCGTACACGAAGTTCGGCTCGCTGCCGGAGATTCAAGCCGTGTTTGCGGGTGTGAAGCCGGTCGTGATCGCGATCGTCGCGCACGCGCTCTACAAGCTCGCGCGCGCGGCCGTGCGCGTGCCGTGGCATGGCGCGCTCGCGATTACGGCATGCGTCGCCGCGGCGATGGCCATGAACGAGCTCGCGCTTCTCGCCGCGTGCGGCGCGCTCGGCGGTGTAATCGCCGGCGGACTGCGCAACGCGGTGACGAAACTGCAGGGACTGATGTGGGTGCCGGCGATCTCGGCGCCGGCCGCGGTCGCGAGTGCGGTGTCGCTCACGGGCCTCTTCACGGTGTTTCTCAAAGCCGGCGGCCTTCTCTTCGGCAGCGGCTACGTGCTCCTCGCCTTCCTCCGCGCGGATCTCGTTGAGCGACTGCACTGGCTCAGCGAGCAGCAACTGCTCGACGCGATCGCGATCGGTCAGGTCACGCCCGGCCCCGTGTTCACGACCGCGACGTTCATCGGGTACCAACTCGCCGGCGTCAACGGCGCGCTCGTCGCCACACTCGGCATCTTCCTGCCGGCGTTCGTCTACGTCGCCATCAGTGGTCCACTGCTGCCGAAGCTCAAGCAGTCTCCCATCGCCACCGGCGTCCTCGACGGCGTGAACCTCGCGTCACTCGCGCTCATGGCGGTGGTGTGCTGGCAGCTCGGCCGCAATGCGCTGGTCGACCTCACGTCCATTGCACTCGCCCTCGTCAGTCTTTCCGCCATCGTCGCGCGTCTGAACCCGACGTGGTTGATCGCGCTCGGCATCCTCGTCGGCCTGATCCGCCACGCGCATTGATCGCAAATCCGCTTGCGCGGGCCTTCGGCCCGTGGTGGACTGTGCGCGGGAATCCCGCCGCAGTGCCGTGATTTGAGGAGGCGCCATGTCACCCCATCATCGTGAACGCGCG
Source organism: uncultured Solibacteraceae bacterium (assembly GCA_964343975.1). Taxonomy (GTDB): domain Bacteria; phylum Acidobacteriota; class Vicinamibacteria; order Vicinamibacterales; family SCN-69-37; genus SCUN01. Next base: position 35,859 of record CAYFLU010000001.1, on the reverse strand, counting down.
ATTTGCGCATGGTTGTGGCTTGTCGCCGCCGGCGCCGGTGTGTGGGCCGCACAGAAGCCGGATCCGCTCGGCCCATCGCCGGTCACCGTGCCGCAAAACGACAGCATGACCGGATTCATTGCCGGCACCGTCGTGGATGCCGCCACCGGCAAGGGCGTGAGTGGCGTGGTCGTGCAACTCGGCGGTATGAGCGCACGCGGCGGTGGCCGTGGCGGTGTGGTGCCCGCGCCGGTGATCACCGACGGACAGGGCCGCTTCTACTTTTCGCGTCTCGCATCGGGCGCGTTCACGTTCAATGCGCAGAAGCCGGGTTGGACCACGATCTCGCCCGCGGTCACGCAGCGCACGACGGATCTCGCCGTCGGCGAGCGCGCGACCGACGTGAGGATTCAACTCGTCAAGCTCGCCACACTCAGCGGCACTGTGCGCGACGATGGCGGCGATCCGGTGGTGGGCACGACGGTGATCGCGTTCGGTCGCAGCCTGCAAAGCGGGCGCGCGGTGCTGGCGCCGGCTTCGCAAGCCGTCACCGACGATCGCGGCGCCTACCGCATCACGAATCTTCGGCCCGAAAGCTATCTGGTCTGCGCGTGCCAGCGCGATGTGATGCCGCTCGACGGCACCGTGCTCACCACACTCGCCTCCGCGCCGGTGCCGTTGTTGGCGTTGGCCAATCGCGCTGCGCGGCTCGGCGCCGATGCCGCCACGCTGGACGACGGCCTCCGCACGTTTGCGCCGTCGCTGTTTCCCAATAACACGAGCGTCGTGAGAGCCGAGCGCGTGCCGCTCGCCTCCGGCGAAGAGCGCGCCGGCATCGACATCGTCACGCCCGCGGTGCGCGCGGTGCGCATCTCGGGCCGCGTGATCGGCGCCGACGGTCCCGTGAATGCCGCCGCCTTCTCGCTGGCGTCGGTTGGCGATGGTGACGACACGACGGCGTTGTGGAGCATTCCGCCGATGGTCGTGCAACCCGACGGCCGGTTTGACTTCGCGAACGTGCCGTCGGGCCGCTACGTGCTCCGCGTGGCCTGGGGACCAAACGTCACGTCGGGCCCCACGGGCATGGCGCTCGCGTTTGTCGGCAACCGCGCCAACGCGTCGCCGAATCAGGGCGAATTCGGACCGGGCGCGCCGCGGAAAGTGGCCGTGGTCCCGATGGTCGTCGGGGATCGCGACATCACCGACCTCACCGTGTCGCTGCGCGATTTTCCGGTCATCAGCGGTCGGTTGAAGATGGCCGGCGATGGCCCGCTGCCGCCCGCGTCGGAACTCACGCGCATGCTGATGGTCGCGTCGCCGACGTTGGTGACGCCGGGCAGCAACAACATCAGCGCGATCGGGCAGATGAACGCGGACGGAACATTTCGGCTGCCGATCGCGCCAGGACGGTATCGCCTCTTTGTCACGCAGGGCCCGACCGCCCAATCCATTCTCAGCATCGACATCAATGGCACCGACGTGCTCGATCAGTCTGTCGACATCACCACCGACATTGGTGACGTCGTCGTGACGGGCTCGACGATGTTGGATGGCAGCGTGCGCGGCACCGTGACCGGCAGCGGAGGCACCGATGGCCTCACCGTCTTGCTGTTTCCCGCGGATCGCCGGTTCTGGTCTGATCTGGGCGCGGCTTCGCGACGGTTTCGTTCCGCGGTCGCGTCACGTGCCGGCGCGTTCACGATGGCGGGTCTGCCCGACGGTGAGTATCTGCTTGTTACCGTGCCTGATATGCAGGCAGCCGACTGGCTCGATCCTGAGCGCCTCGAGTTGTGGAGTCGTCTGGCGACGCGCATCACGCTCGCGCCGGGTGAACGCAAGACCGTGGAGGTGAAGCGATGACGCGCTGGATGCGCACCGGCGTCGTCGTCGCGATGTGCATGTGGCCGCTTGGCGTCGCCGCGCAAGTGCGCGACGCTCCGCCGACGCCCGGCGCGTCGACGACCCCGACGGGCACGGCGGCGCTCGGTGGCGTGGTGGTGGCGGACGCCTCATCGAAGCCGCTGCGTGTGGCGACCGTGGTGGCGATCGGCGCGTTCACCGGTGTGCTGCGTGTGACCTCGACGGACAGCGACGGCCGGTTTCTGTTCACGAATCTTCCGGCGGACGCGTACACCGTGGCGGCGAGCAAGGCGCCGTACCTCGGGGCCGTTGCGGGCGCGAAGCGCGCGGCGCGCCCGGGATCGACCGTCGTCGTCGCCAACGGCGCCAGCAACACCACGCTGACGATTCGCTTGCCGTTGGCGGCGGTAATCGCCGGCACGATCACCGACGACATGAATCAGCCGGCGTCGGCGCTCGTCATGGCGCAGCGACGGCAGACACGCAATGGCGAGACGGCGCTCGTGACGACGGGCGGGATGGTGCCGACCGATGATCTGGGGCGCTACCGCATTTACGGGTTGCCGCCCGGCGACTACGTTGTGTCGGCGGTGCGTCCGGGTGCGCCGCCGTTTCGGCCGCGGGCGCTGTCCGAGAGCGACGTGGATGCGGCGTTGCGCGCGGCGGCGAATGCCGCGGGTGATCTGCCCGCGTCGACGCCGGCCGGACCGATCGGTCGCACGATCGCGTACTTCTATCCCGGCGTGGCGCGCGCGAGCGACGCAAGCGTGCTCACCATGAGCCCCGGTGATGAGCGCTCGGGCATAGACATCCGCGTGGATCGCGTTTCGGGAGCGCGGGTCGACGGCACCGTGGTCACGGCGGACGGACAACCACTGCGGCAGGCCGCCGTCATCATGACAAGTGGCGGCGCGTTCTCGACGACGTACGGCGCTCAGGTTTTGGCGGACGGGAGATTCCTGTTGTCCGACATCCCGCCAGGCACCTATGCGCTGATCGCGACGTCACAACGACCCGCGGGTCTTTTCGGGTTTGCTTCCGTGGACGTCACTGGCGACACGAGCGTGAACGTCGTCATGCGCGCGCTCATGTCGATACCCGGTGTGATGCGGTTCGACGGCGCGTCGCCGCCGTCGCCGGCGGGACTGACCGCGCCGTTCACGTCACTGTCAACACAGACGGTGCCCAATGGCGCGGGCCCGGGTGCACGTCCCATCGCGACGCCGAGCATGTCGGACGGCTCGTTCCTGGTCACCGGTCTCACGCCCGGCCGATATCTCTTCGGTGGCTCCGCGTATCTCGGACCGAATGCGGCAACGACGACGTGGACACTGCAATCGATCGTCGCGGATGGCCGCGACATCACCGATCTACCCGTGGACATCACCCCCGAGACATTGCCGAAGGCGCTCGTTGTGACGCTCACCGACAAGTGGCAGGGTGTGTCGGGGAAGCTCCAGAACGGTGAAGGCCAACCCGCAATCGACTACACCGTCGTGATTTTCCCTGCGGACAAGAACTACTGGACCTTTGGCTCACGTCGCATCGCGACGGCCCGACCCGCGAGTGACGGCACGTTTACGCTCGGCAACAGCGGCATCGCGTCGCTGCCGCCCGGGCAGTACGTGCTCGCCGCCGTCACCGACATCAGCAAAGACGAGCAGTACGACCCGGCGCTGCTGAATCAGCTCCTCGCCGCGGGCACGCCGATCACGCTCGTACCCGGCGAACGCAAAGTGCAGAACCTCGTGATCAGATAGCGATCTTGACATAGCCATATGGCTATGGCCATATGGCTATATGACCAGAATGGCCGCAGGCAAATTCAAAGATCAGTGCCTGAAGGTGCTCGACCGCGTGGCCGCCAGCCGTTCGCCGGTGGTCGTGACCAAACGTGGCCGCCCGATCGCCACGCTGATGCCCTTTACCGCACCGTCGGAGTCTGGTTCGTCACTCGCGGGCAGCGTCCTGAAGGAGTCCGCCGACCCATTCTCCACGGGAGAGCGCTGGCATGCGGATCGTTCTTGATACGCACGCGTGGCTCTGGTGGGTCACCGAAGATCGCCGCCTGTCGAAATCCGCTGCGATGGCCATCCGGCGTGCGTCGAAGACCGGCGACGTGATGGTGTCCGCGATGTCGGTGTGGGAAATCGCAAAGAAGGCCGAGAAGCAGCAGCTCGTGTTCGATCGGCCGGTCCGCATGTGGATCAGCCAAGCCTCGCGCATGCCGGGGCTGCATCTCGCTGAGCTCACTCCTGACATTCTCATCGAGAGCTGCGAACTGCCGGCGCCCTTCCATGGCGATCCGGCCGACCAGATCATCGTGGCGACGGCGCGCTGGCATCAGGCCACGGTGGTCACGAAGGATGAGCGCATTCGCGACTATGCGCACGTCGCCAGCCTGTGGTGAGCCGCTTCGATCCCTCCTCGAAGGCGCGGCTCACCGCGCACGACCTCGGCCGCTTCACGTCCACGACGCTCTTTGATCGCATTGCCCGTGCCGTGTGCGCGGCCGGCTGCTTACCGCGCAAGGAACTGTACGAAGCGTGGGAAACCGCGAAGCGCGTGCGCCGCCTCTTCCGCGGCGGCCGCGTCGTGGATCTCGCCGGCGGCCACGGGCTGCTCGCGCACATCATGCTGCTGCTCGACGACACCTCGCCCTACGCGATCGTCGTCGATCCCGCGATTCCGCCGTCCGCGCAGAAACTGCACGCGGCCATCGTCGAGGCGTGGCCCCGGCTCGCGCATCGCGTCAAGTTTCGTGTGGAGGCGATCGACGATGTGGTGCTGGAGCCGAGCGATGTGATCGTGTCGTGCCATGCGTGTGGCGCGCTGACGGACACGGTGCTCGAGCGCGCGACGTTCGTGCGCGCGCGAGTGGCTGTGTTGCCGTGCTGTCACGATCTGAAGGGTGCGAACACGGGCGGGATTACTGGGTGGGTGGATGGGCCGCTCGCGATGGATCTGCTTCGTGCGGAACGGCTGCGCCGACACCACTACAATGTATGGACGCAGTCCATCCCGATGGAAATTACTCCGAAGAACCGGCTGTTGATCGGCGCGCCCGAGTGACGCCCACACCGCCGCAGCGCACCGTCCTCGCCGTCCTGATCGGCCTCAGCGTGAGCCACCTGCTCAACGACATGCTGCAGGCGCTTCTGCCGTCGCTCTACCCGCTGCTGAAAGACACGTACGCGCTGAGCTTCTGGCAGATTGGCACCATCACGCTCACGAACCAGACCACCTCGTCGCTCTTGCAGCCGCTCGTGGGGTTCTACACCGACCGTCATCCGAAGGCGTACTCGCTCGCGATCGGCATGATGTTCACGCTGACCGGGCTCGTGCTACTGTCGCGCGCGTCGACGTTCGTGTCGCTCTTGTTGGCCGCCGCCACGGTGGGTGTGGGTTCGGCGATCTTCCATCCTGAGTCGTCGCGGTTGGCGCGCATTGCGTCGGGCGGCAAGCATGGGTTGGCGCAGTCGCTGTTTCAGACCGGCGGCAACTTCGGCACGTCGCTCGGGCCGCTCCTGGCGGCGTTCGTCGTGTTGCCGCGCGGCCAGCACAGCCTGGCGTGGTTCTCGATCGTGGCGTTCGTCGCGATTCTGCTGCTCGGCCGTATTGGCGCCTGGTATCAGCGCATCGGCATGCCGAAGCCCATCGCGCGAGCGAGGGTGGGCGCGGACGCGCCGTCGCGGGCGCACGTGCGCGGCGCCCTGATCATTTTGTTCACACTCGTGCTGTCGAAATACGTCTACATGACGAGCTTCACGAGCTACTACATGTTCTTCCTCATTCAGAAGTTCCACCTGAGCACGCGCGATGCGCAGTTGCATCTCTTCGCGTTTCTCGGCGCGGTGGCGGCCGGCACGTTCATGGGCGGGCCGATCGGCGATCGCATCGGCCGAAGACCGGTGATCATTGCGTCGATTGCCGGCGTGTTGCCGTTCACGCTCGTGCTGCCGTACATGGATCTGTTCTGGACGACGGTGCTGAGCATCATCATTGGTCTGGTGCTGTCGTCGGCGTTCTCGGCGATTCTCGTGTTCGCGCAGGAACTCGTGCCGCATCGTGTCGGGTTGATCTCCGGCGTGTTCTTTGGCTTCGCATTCGGCGTGGGCGGCATTGGCGCGGCCGCGTTGGGCGTTCTCGCCGACCATACGAGCATCACGTTCGTGTATCACGTGTGCGCGTTCCTGCCGGCGCTGGGTTTGCTTGCGTTTTGGCTGCCGAACCTGCGGCCGCACTACAATGCGTGAACCATGCGAGTAGCGATCGTCGGCGGCCCCGGCATCGGCAAGAGCACGCTGTTGCGCCAGCTGGGCGATCTCTATCGCAATGGCGCGTACGGCGAGGGTGAAGGCGGCGTCTGGGATCCGGACGTGCTCGCCGATATCGAGCAGGGCGTGAACGCCGTCGGCGTGACGCGGTACTTCGCCGAGCTCTACGACGCGAACTATCGCGACGCGGCCGCGCACGATTCGCCCGACCGCATCATCTTCTTCGAAGGCTCGCGTCTGACGCTCGAAGCCCACATCGCGGAATACCCGGCCGGCGATCACGCCGCGCTGCGGGAGCTGCTGGCCCTCGGCGATGAGTGGAACCCGGACCGCACGATCGTGCTCACCTCGCACGCGAACACGATCGAGAAACACATCCGGTTGCGCAACCGTCCGCATGAAGAGGTGGAGCGCATGGTGCAGCGCTTTCGCTTGATCGACGCGGAGTTCCGCCGACTCGCGCCGCAGTATCCGAACACGGTGGTCGTTGATCGCGACGGCATCGAGTTCCACTCGCGCGACGGCCTCATGCACATCATCAAGGCGGCCAAGCTGCCGCCCTTCACCGAGATTCCGTACCGGAGAAGCTGACATGGCGAAGCAGTACTGGCTCATGAAGGTCGAGCCGTCGGCCTACACGATCGACCAGCTCGAGAAGGACGGCAAGACGAACTGGGAAGGCGTGCGCAACTACAAGGCGCGCAACTACATGAAGAACGACATGCAGGTCGGCGACGAGGTGTTGTTCTACGCCTCGAACGCCGAACCGAGCGGTGTGACGGGCCTCGCGAAGATCGTGAAGGCCGGCTATCCCGATGCGTCGGCCTTCGACAAGAAGAGCCACTACTACGACGAAGACAGCGACAAGGCCAACCCCACCTGGTTCCAGGTCGACATCGGCTTCGTGAAGAACTTCAAAGGCACCGTCGCACTCGAGACCCTGAAGACCGCGAAGGGCCTCGAAGACATGGGCGTGATCAAGAAAGGCAACCGCCTGTCGGTGCAATCCGTCACCAAAGACGAGTTCGAGATCGTCTGCAAGCTGGCGAAGACCGCGCTGACGAAGGCGTGATACCGTCCCCCTGTCCAGGGGAACTGGCATGTTTGAACAGCCTGAGCCGTCACCGGAATTCCGAGCCTATGCGCTGAAGCGGCTCTCCTTCCGTCTTGCCGCACTGCTGCTCATGACTGTGACGGCGTACGTGACGGGCGGGAGCATGGTGCGACCGCTTCTGCAGGTGGTCGTGCCCGCTGGGATGCTCGCGCTTATCTTTGGCCCGGTGGTCATCGGCCAGTGGCTCGGGAAGAAGCGCTAGTCAATGTCTCTAGCGCAGGACCTTGCCGCCATCGACGCCCTCACCGCGGCGTTCTTTTCGGCCTTCGACAACCGCACGGGCGCGCCCGCACTGCACCTGATTGATGAGGTCTGCATTCCGCAGGCGGTGATTTCGAAGTGCGTGGGTGATGCGCCGGAGGTGATGTCGCTCGCGCACTTCGTGGCGCCGCGTCGGGTGATCCTCACGGATGGCACGCTCGCGGAGTTTTCAGAGCGAGAATCGAGCCATCGCACCGAGATCTTCGGCCACATCGCGCAGCGCTGGTGCACATACGAGAAGTCCGGCCGCCTGAACGGTGTCGCCTTTCACGCCACCGGCACGAAGACACTCCAGTTCATTAAGACCGCGGCGGGGTGGCGCATCAGCGCGGTGGCGTGGGACGACGATCCGTCGTAGAGTCGGCGGAAGGAGCATCGACGATGGTCAAAACCGCAAAGGCGCCGCGGACGATGTCTCCTGACGCGCAGCTCCGGAGCTTCATCGCGAAGTTCTCGCCCGCCGACCAGAAGCGGATCCGATCGGTGCGCGCGGCCATGCGCAAGCGCCTGCCGACGGCGAACGAGCTGGTGTACGACAACTACAACTTCTTCGTGATCGGCTACGGGCCGACTGAACGGCCGAGCGATGCGCCATTCTCGATCGCCGCGCGGGCCGACGCGGTGAGCCTCTGCTTTCTGTACGGCGCGAAACTGAAAGACCCGACGAAGATCCTCAAGGGCTCGGGCAATCAGGTGCGGTCGATTCGGCTCGCCTCGGCTGAGGCGTTGAAGGATCCCGATCTCGAAGCCCTGATCGCCGCCGCGATTGCCGATTCCGACGTGCCGTTTCCCACGCGCGGGCGAGGCCGGCTCATCATTCGCTCCGTGTCCGCGAAACAACAGCCACGCCAGCGTCGAGCTCTGCGAAAATAGCGCCCGTGCCCACCGCCATTTCCAAGACCTTCAAGACCACGATCCTGCGCGACGGCTCGATGTGTTGCGTGCCGGTGACGTTTGATCCGAAGGTTGTCTTCGGCAAAACGCGCGCGCCCGTGAAGGTCACGATCAACGGTTACACCTTCGCGAGCACGATCACGACGATGGGTGGATCGCCGTGGGTGCCGCTGCGGAAGAGCAATCGCGAAGCCGCCAGGCTCGACGGTGGCGAGACGATCAGTGTGACCCTCACGCTCGACGCCGCGAAGCGCGACGTGAAGCCGCAGCCGGATCTGGTGAAGGCGCTGAAGGCAGCGCCGCCGGCGTGGGACCGCTGGGCGGCGATGAGCTACACGCACAAGCGCGAATGGGTCGAGGCCATCGCCGACGCGAAGAAGCCTGAAACGCGTGCGCGCCGCATCGCCAGCGCCGTCGAGAAGGTCCGCGCGATGGCGCCGCAGAAGACCCGCTAACCGCGCCTCCCGCCCGCCATGCACGTCGTCCTCGTCCATCCTGAAATCCACTGGAACACCGGCAATGCCGGCCGCACGTGTCTCGCGGTTGGCGCGACGCTGCATCTGATCGAGCCGCTCGGGTTCTCGCTCGACGAAAAACAAGTGAAGCGCGCCGGGCTCGACTACTGGGAGTTCGTGGACTTGCGCGTGTGGCCGAGCTGGGAAGCGTTCGAACAGAAGCTGCCGGAGTTCGGTGAGCCGTGGTTCTTCTCGACGAAGTCGACGCGGCAATACTGGGACGCGCCGCTCGCGAGCGGAAAAGACACCGTGCTGGTCTTCGGCAAGGAAACCGGCGGGTTGCCGCAGGAGCTGCACGAGCGCTACGCCGACCGGTTCGTGTCGATGCCAATCCTCTCGCCGCGCGTGCGATCGCTGAATCTCTCGACCAGCGTGGCAGTTGCCGCCTACGAAGTGCTGCGTCAGCGGCGGTAGGATCGCCTTATGTCTTCCGGAACCGCTCTCATCACCGGCGCCAATCGCGGCATCGGTCTCGGCCTCGTCGCGCGCTTTCTGTCCGCCGGCTGGAATGTGATCGCGTGCTGCCGCGAGCCGGAGCGTGCGCCCGCCCTCCGCGCCCTCGCGCCGGCGCCTCAACTCGACGTGCACGCGTTCGATGTGCGAGATGACGCCGCGCTCGCGTCGCTCGTCGCCGCACTCGGCTCTCGCACCATCGACGTCGTCATCAACAACGCCGGGATCAATCCGACGAAGCCGCGATCAGTCGAGCAACTCGACTACGACGTCTGGCGCGATGCGTTCGAGGTGAACACGATCGCGCCGTTCCGCATCGGCGTGGCACTGCGGCCGTTCCTGCGACGATCGTCGCGACCGCGCATCATCACGATCTCGAGCCAGATGGGATCGTTCGCGCGCAACAGCCCGGGCTCGGTGGCCTATCGCACGTCGAAGTCCGCCGTGAACAAGGCGATGCAGCTCCTCGCCCTCGAATTCCAATCCGACAAGATCGTCGTCTGCCCGGTCCACCCCGGCTGGGTGCAGACCGATATGGGCGGCGTGGGCGCGGAGATCACGGTGGAGGAGAGCGCCGACAGCCTCTTCCGCCTCGTTGATCGCCTCACGCTCAACGATTCCGGCCGGTTCTTCACCTGGGACGGCCGCGAACACCCCTGGTAGAGATCCCCACAATATTTCCGCCCCCTCTTTCGTCTACTCCAGCAGGAGATGAGCCAAGACCCGAACGACGCGATCGTTGACGTGGTCACCCGGGAGCAGTCCCGGCTGCTCAGTTTCATCCGCCGGCGAGTGCCCGACACGCGCGACGCGGAAGACATCCTGCAGGAAGTCTTCTCGGAGCTCGTCGAAGCCAACCGCCTGCTGATGCCGATCGAGCACGTCACCGGCTGGCTCTTCCGCGTGGCACGCAATCGCATCACGGATCTCTTCCGCAAGAAGCGGCCCGAGTCCCTCCCCGATGTCGTCACCGACGACGGCGACGAGCGCCTGGGGCTGGACGAGCTCTTGCCGTCACCAGACGACGGCCCGGAGGCGCTGTTGTTGCGGCAAGCGCTGCTCGAGGAAATCGAAGCCGCGCTGGCTGAATTACCGAAGGACCAGCGCGACGTGTTCGTCGCGCACGAGATCGACGGGCGCAGTTTCAAGGAATTGGTCGCGGCAACCGGCGTGAGCCAGAACACGCTGCTCTCGCGAAAACGCTACGCGGTGTTGCGACTGCGCGAACGGTTACAGACGGTGTACGACGACTTCACGAACGAGTAGGAGCGAGCGATGCGAAAGATGCTGTTCTTTGGTCCGTTGGCGCTGGTCGGGTTCGCGCTGTTCATCGCCCTCGGTGGCTGGGCCGTGATGAGCCTGTGGAACTGGCTTACACCCGCGCTCTTCGGCTGGCACACGGTGACGTTCTGGCAGGCGCTCGGCCTGCTCGCGCTCTGCCGCATCCTGTTCGGCGGCTTCCGCCTCGGCGGCGGTCATCGCCACATGGGCGGGCCGTGGAGGTTCCGCATGCAGGGCCGCTGGAACCGCATGAGCGATGAGGAGAAGGCCGCCTTCCGCCGCCGGATGCGCGAACGCTTCGGCAATGAGGTGTTCGACGACGCGGCGGGCGCGGGATCGGGCGAGAGCCGGTCGTGAGCGTGTTCGAGCGGTTACTGCCCGCCAAGATCGACAACGTGTTTCGCGGTCCGCGCGCCGCGCTGTGGCTGTTCGTGCTGGTGCTGATCGTGCGCACGGCCATCTCGGCCGGATCGATGTTCAACAGCCACCAAGCGCTGCAGCAGGCCGACGGCGTGCCGATCGACACCTACGGCGAAGCGGGCGCGCAAGCGGCGGTGGCGCTCTTCGGCGCGCTCGGTGAGTCTCTCCTCGCGCTGTCCGTCGTCGGCTGGGTTGCGGTGATCCGCTATCGCGCAGCCGTGCCCTTGATGTTCGTTGTGCTGCTGGCGGAACATGCGGCCCGGCGCGCGATGTTGCTGTGGCACCCGATCGCCAAGACACCTGCGCCGAGCGGCATGATCAATCTGGTACTGATCTCCGTGACGATCCTTGGCGTGGTGCTGTCGCTGATGCCGTCGCGTTCGGCGCCGCCTACCGCTTGAGCAGCAGCTCGATCTCAAGCTCGAACGTGCGCGCCGTTTCGCGATCGTGGATCGCGGGTTTGTAGATCACGCGTCCCTGCTTGTCGAGGAGGAAGTGCGTCGGCGCACCGGCAATGCGGTACTCGCGAGCGGCGAATTCCGGATCCGGCATCTTTACGCCGATGAAGTTCACCTTCTTCTCTTTCATCGTCGGTAGCGCCTGGCCGTCTTCGGACGAGACGATGTTCACGGCGATGATCTCGAAGCCTTTGGCCTTGTATTTGTCGTACGCCTGCTGAATGTACGGGAACTCGTTCATGCAGGGGCCGCACGTCGGGAACCAGAAGTTCACGAGCACGACCTTGCCCTTCAGACTCTCGAGCGAGATCTTCTCGCCGGTGTCGTAGCGCGCGAGCGAAAACGTCTTGAAGGGCTTTGCCGCGGCTGTCAGCGTGGACCACACCTCGTCGTCCACCTGCGCCACGGATTTGCCGAGCTTCTCGCCGGCCGCGACGAGGGCTTTGTTGAGCACGTCGCGTGGTTCCTTCGCGGCGGCGGAGAGCAGGCTCGCGTAACCGGCGGCGGGATTGCCGGCGCCTTCGGCATCGGCGCGCAGGAGGTAGTAGGGCACGCCATCGGTCGACCGCGGCGGCGCGAAGGTTGCGAGCGCCGCCCGGGCCTTCGCGAAGTCGCGCGCATCCACGAGCGCCTTCGCGTCGTTGAACTTGAGCTGGTAGGCGAGCAGATCCGGCCAATCCGGATCACCTACGCACACATCGTCGAAGCGACGTGCGACGGCGAGCGCCGTGGCGGGATCCGCGCCGGTCGTGAGTGTGAAGAGCGTCTTCATCGACCAGCAGTGCGAGTAGCTCTGCAGCGACGGGAAGTCCGTCCACATGCGGCGGTAGACGGGCAGTTTCTCGGCGGGAGACGCGGCAACGCTCGAGAGTTTGAGGAGTGCCGAGTAGGCTTCGGTCGTGCCGGTGGACCGGTTCACGACGGTCCAGAGCATCGAGGCCCGCGCGGCTTCCGGAATGACTTCGCTGTATTCGAGTACCGATTGATCGTCGGTCGGGTCGGCGTCGACGGCTTGCTTCAGGAACTCCGCGCGTGCGGTGGTGTCGCGATTCAGCTGCGCGAGCAACGCGAGTGACCGGTACGCCGGCGAGAAGTGCGGATCGAGTGAGAGCGCTGTGCGGAACTCCGCCTCCGCGGCGGCGCGATCAACATTCAGCGTCGACACGCCGAGTCCCCAATGGAGCGCCGGTGATGAGGGCGCCGCGGCGAGCCAGGCGGTGTAGGCGGCCTTCAACTCGGCGCTGGCTGCGCCGCCGCCGAGCGGAATCGCGCGTGTTTTCGGCGCGAAGTAGATCAACACGCCCTTGCCGTTCCTCGGTCCCTTGGGATCGGGTGGTGGTTCCGGCGGCTCCGGGCCCATCTTCCAGCGTTTCATGGCGAGGATGAAGCCGTCGTGCGCGGGCACCAGGCCCGGATCGCTGTCGATGCTCGCGCGATACAGCGCGGCCGCCCGTTCCGGATCGGTGGACTTCAGCGCCTCGGCCTTCGCAAAGGCCTCGCGCGCCGCTACCACCGTAGTCTCACGCCTGCCCTGCGCCGACACGACGAGCCCGAGACACAACGCAATCAGAATGGCCGGCTTCACGGCCGCAGTATACGGGGAATGCGCGATCCGGCGATGCCGGCCCGCAGACCGGGTTACACTCCGCGAATGCAGAAACTGCTGAAGTCCGTCGCCGTACTGGCGCTGCTGGCTCTTCCACGCCCCGCCTTCGCCACCTGGTCGGTGGTCGCGCTGAACGCCAAGACCGGTCAGTCCGTCGTCGCCTCCGCCACGTGCGTGACAGGCGCAAATCTCGTGCGTCGCGCCCCACCGTTCGGCCTCCGCAGCATCCAGGCCATCGTGGTGCCCGGCAAAGCAGCAGCAGCGGCACAGGCGAATGTGGACTCCACGTTCGCGAATCAGAACCTGATCTACGCCGAACTGCAGAAGGGCACGGACCCCGCGAAGATCATCGAGATGCTGAGCGCGGATCCGCAGTTTCAGTCGCGCCAGTTCGGCATCATCGACATGACCGGCCGCGCCGCCGGGCACTCGGGCACGGGCAATCAGGCGGCGTCACTGCACCAGCAGGGCCAGGTGCCCGGCGAGCCCATCTTCTATTCCATTCAGGGCAACATCCTCGCGAGTGACGATGTGGTGCACGACGCGGTGAAGGCGTTCATCGCGGCGAAGGGCGAGTTGACCGATCGCGTGATGGCCGCGATGGAAGCGGCCGATGCGAAGGGCGGCGACAAGCGTTGCTCGTGCGACTCCACGCCGAAGACGCCGGCGCCGTGCGTGACGAAAACCGCGCACATCGCCTACATCCTCCTCGCCGAGAAAACCGACAAGAACAAGGTCGCGTTCAGCGACGGCGACTTCTCGATGTTCCTCAGCGTCAGCGAAACCGACATCAAGCCGGAAGAAGACGGCAACCCGGTGAAGACGCTGCGGCTCAGATACGACGCCTGGAAGAAGGCGCAAAGAAAGTGACGCCGACGCCCGTTCAGCGCTGGGTTCGCGCCGGGCTCGCCTGCGGCATCACGGACTTCCTGTGGGCCTGCGGACAGACGAAGTTCATGAATGGCGGATCGATCACGCGCCTCTGGCAAGGCGTGGCCGCCGCGCCGTTCGGCGCGTCGATGTTCGACCGGGGCGCCACCGGCGTGCTGCTGGGCATCGCGTGTCATTTCGCGGTGGCGTTCACGTGGGCAGGGATCTTTGTCTTCTTCCTGTCCTGCCGACGCTTCATCAAACCCGCCACACAATCCGCGGCGGGCACGGTGCTTGTGGCCGCCATCTACGGCCCGCTCATCTGGACCACGATGTCGTGGGCGGTGATTCCGCTGATGACGCACAAGCTGCCGTCGCTCACCGTGCGGTGGTTCATTCAGCTGGCTGGTCACGTGCCGTTTGTTGGTCTGCCGATCGTGTTTGCCGGGCGGGATCGCTCGTAGTCGATGCGCCGAGCCGCGCTCCCAGTCTTCGCGATGGCGTTGACGCTGACGCTGTGCGCGTCGACGCCGCAGGCGACGCAAACACCGCGTGTGGTGCTGACGCCATGTGATGGCCCGTCGGGCCCCGGCAGTGGCCGCTGCGGCACGCTCGAGGTCTTCGAGGATCGCGTGGCGAAGGCAGGCCGAACGATCGCACTAAACGTACTCGTCGTGTCGGCCACGGCCAAGGCCACCCAGCCTCCGGTGTTCTGGTTCGAAGGCGGACCCGGCGGCGTGGCGACGCAGTCAGCCGGCCCTGTGAGTCAGCAGTATCTGAAGGGCTTACGCGCTGATCACGATCTCGTCTTCGTTGACCAGCGCGGCACCGGCAAGTCGAACCCGTTGAAGTGCGGCGACATCGGTGAGGCGCCGTCGAATCTCGACGGCTACTTCGGCCCGCTGTTTCCCATCGCCGCCATTCGTGCGTGTCGCGATGCGCTGACACCCATTGCGGATCTCACGAAATACACGACCTCGATCGCGACGGACGACATCGACGATGTGCGAGTGGCACTTGGCTACGAGCAGGTCAATCTGGCGGGCGCGTCCTACGGAACGCTGGCGTCGCTCGTCTACGCGCGTCAGCATCCGACGCACACCCGCGCCGCGTTCCTCATCGGTGTCGTTCCGCCCGACTTCCGCTTGCCGCTGCCGTTTGCGAAGGCGTCGGAGAATGCGCTGACGCGTCTCATCGAGGACTGCAAGACTGATGCGGACTGTCACGCCGCCTTCCCAGACGTGCGACGCGACTTCGACGCCGTGCTGGCGCGTTTCTCCAATGGCGTGTTGCCCGTGACGATGACGGCTGCCACGACGCAAAAACCGCGCGTGGTCCAGCTCGCGCGCGAAACGAGCGACGCGAACGCGAGCATGCCGAAGCCGCCGCCCATGCGGCAGAGTGCATCGCGGCGGGTGACGGGAGGCGGAGGCTTGTGTGACATCAGCGGTTACCGGATGAAGAGGAACTCGTTCGAGCTGAGCAGCACCTTGATGTAGCGGCCGAGCACGGTGACCGGCTGCATCTCGGCTTCCGGCTTCTCACCGGGCTTTCCGGGCGTCACGCCCGACATCATGTTTTGAGCCGCATCTGCAGCGGCAGCCGCACCAGGCTTGGCGTCCGCCTTCACATCCTTGCCGTCTTTCGCGTCTTTCTCTTTGGCTTTTGCCGCTTCGGCTTTGCGCTCTTCGTACTGCTTCATCGGCTCGGCCGCGAGGTAGTCGCGCCCGGCCTGCACTTCGGCAGCAGTGGGGATGCGGCCGAAGATCGCGCGATACGCCTTCTGGATGCGCGCGGTGTCGTCGGGTTCGCCGGCGATGCGCGCGGCCAGCCGCTCCGCGTTCTGCTGCATGAAGTCGGAGTTCATGAAGAAGAGGCGCTGCAGCGGCACGTTGGTGGAGAAGCGCTTCTCGGCCGACTGGCTCGGGCTCGGGTAGTCGAAGAGCGCGAGGAACTCGTCGAGCTTGTAGCGGCTCACCTGCGCATACACGGTGCGGCGCGTGGCGAGCGGCGTGAGTTTGATCGACGGCCCACCGCGCTTCTCGTCGAGCGCCTTCGACACGAACAGGACCGAATCGCGGATCTGCTCCGCCGTCATGCGGCGCGTTTGCCCGCGCCAGTAGAGGCGGTTCGCGGCGTCTTTCTCCGCGTTGGCCGCGTTCTCGGTGACCGCGAGCTGATAGGTGCGGCTGCGCATGATCTCGCGGTGCAGCGCCTTGATCGACATCTTGCCCGTGATGAAGCGCTGCGCCAGGTAGTCGAGCAGCTCGGGATGGCTCGGGCGGTCGCCGTTCTTGCCGAAGTTGCTCGGCGTGTCCGGGCGCCGGCGCCGTGTGGGTCTCGGCGCCGGGATCAACGCTCGTGCGCATCGATCCCAAGAAGAATCACGTCACGCACGCCTTCAGCGGCGTGGGTGGCGGCGCGATGTTGTTCAGCGACGACGCGTTGTGGATCACCGCGAGTGGGGCGGCGGTGTGGAAAGTGGATCCGAAGAGGGTGAAAGCTTTGCGGTAGCTACTTTTTCGACGCCGTCAGTCGCCGCTGCAGGTCCTCACTCAGTTTGATTCCCGTCGGCGTCGTCGCCAATCCGCCGAGAGCGGTGCAGCGGTGTTCGCGCGGCATGTTGAGGGCCACGCGGCGCGCGGCGTCCACGGTTTCGTCGAACGGGATCAGGTGGTCGAAGCCGGCGAGCGCCATGTTCGCGCACGACACGGCGTTGCTGGCGGCGATCACGTTCTTGCCGAGGCAGGGCACTTCCACGCGCGCGGCGACGGGATCGCAGATCAGGCCGAGCATGCTTTGGAGCGCCATGGAGGCGGCGCCGGTGGACTGGCGCAGGTTGCCGCCCGCGAGGGTGACGAGTGCGGCGGCAGCCATTGCGGCGGCCGAGCCGCCTTCGGCCTGGCAGCCGCCCACTTCGGCGGCGAAGGTCCAGGGGCCGGCGATGAAGAGGCCGATCGCGCCGGCGGCGAGCATCGCTTTGGCCATCTCGGTTTCGTCGAGGCCCATGTCTTCGGCGAACGCGATCGTGGCGCCGGGCAGTGCGGCGCACGCGCCGGCGGTGGGCGCCGCGACGATCACGCCCATCGAGCTTTTCACTTCCATCAGTGCGGTGACGTACAGCACCGCGCGATTCAGCGCGCCGGCGTCGAGCAGGTTGTCGCGTTCCATCGCGGCGGCGAACTTCCCGCTCTGGTGGCCGAGGATGCGGTCGTCGTAGTGTGTGCCGGCGATGCCTTCGGCGATGGACGTGCGCAGGATGCGGACGATGTCGACCATCATCGTCAGCACGGTGGTGCGGTCGAGTGCGCCGCGGGCGGCTTCGTAGTCGACGGCGTATTCCCACAGCGCGCGGTTGCGGCCCGCATCGAGCCGCATCAGGTCTTGGAACGTTTGGAAGGGCAGTGACGCATTCGGCGTGGAGCGCACGGGCAGGACTTGTTTCAGTGTGCGCCCATGGAAGTCGACGTCGCTCCCGCCGTCGAGCGACACTTTTTCGCCATCGATCTCGAGCACTTCGATCATCCCGCCGCCGGTGGAGATGGCGATCATCGTGTGCTGTTCGCGCGCGTTCTTCAGCGTGAGGCGGTACGTGTTCGGGTGCGGGTCGTGGCAGTCGATGTAGCGGAATTCCACCTTGGTGCCTGCCGCGCGCAGTGCGTCACCGGATTTCGGCAGCCGCTCGTCGGCCGCGTCCCAGCCGAGGAGCCCACCGAAGAGCCCCATGTCGGAGCCCTGGCCTTCGTGTGTGTTGGGCAGTGAGCCGTTGGTGTCGAACTCGATCAGGATATGGTCGATCGCGCCGTGCATCAGATCGCGCGCCAGTCGCCCGATCCGCAGCGCCGCCGCGCAATGCGAGCTCGACGCCCCACGCATCACCGGACCGACGACGTCGTTGAAGATGCTGACGGCTGAAGGCATGTGGGGATGATAGCTGTATGGCCCATCTTCTTCCATTGCGAGGGATCAAGACTGCGTCTTTGAGACCATCGCATTGGACTCTTGAGGGGATCCGTAGTCACCTAGAGATGTCGTCCACTCTTATCGCGCCGCGCAAATGTCGTGCCGACGAGCTATCCAGTACAACCCGAATCCACGTATCTCTATTCCAAGGCGGCACTCGCCGTTCTACTGCGTTGACAGCCGAAACTGAACCGGCCACACCGCACCCTCGCCGGCCAGCCCATCAAGATGAAGCTCGTCTACAAGAAAGTGCAGTGAGGGAGCCATGATGGGAGTGGGTGTTCCTGAGTTGTTCGTCGTGCTCGTGGCCGGCTCTTCTGGCTCGTGCCCGTCGCCGCCGGCATCTGGGCGCTCGTCACGCTCCACCAGATCCGCAAGCAGCAAGGCGAGATCCTCACCGCCATCGGCGCGCTGCTGCAGCGCAGCCCGAAGGAGTAGCCTTTACTCGTGAAGTTCGTGCTCGCAGTCTTCCTCAGCGCCACGGTGATGGCACAGGTTCAGTCGTCGCCGCTCACCGATGGACAAGTGATTCGCCTGTGGCCCGGCGCCGCGCCGGGTGCGCTCGGCGCCGACGACAGCGACATTCCCGCGCTCACGGTGTACCTGCCTCGGACGATGACCTCGTCGACGCCGGCGATGATCGTGTGTCCGGGTGGCGGGTACGTGCGGCTGGCCGCGAACCACGAAGGCCGGCAGGTCGCGAGCTATCTCAACTCCCTCGGCATCGCGGCGTTCGTGCTGCGCTCGCGCCTCGGACCGCGCTATCACCATCCGATCGAACTCGGCGACGCGCAGCGCGCGATCCGCACCGTGCGCGCGCGGGCCGCCGAGTGGCAGATCGATCCCACACGCATCGGCATCATCGGTTTCTCCGCCGGCGGGCATTTGGCGATGACGACGTCGACGTTGTTCGATGCGGGGCGCGCGGATGCTGCGGACGAAATCGATCGCGCGAACAGCCGGCCCGACTTCGTCGTGCTGGGTTACCCCGTGATCTCCATGACGGCGCCGTGGACGCATGCCGGTTCGCGAGACAACCTGCTCGGCGCAAATCCCGATCCGGCGCTGGCGCGGCAACTCTCCGGCGAACTCGCGGTGACGAAGAACACGCCGCCGACGTTCATCTTCCACACGAACGAAGACACCACCGTGCCGGTGGAGAACAGCCTCCACTACTTTCTCGCGCTGCGCCAAGCGGGCGTGCCGGCCGAACTGCACGTGTTCGCGAAGGGCCCGCACGGCGTCGGCCTCGCGAACGACAACCTGGCCCTGTCGCCATGGTCCGTGCTGATGGCGAACTGGCTGCGCGGCCGCGGCGTCGTGAAGTGATCCCATACGAACGCTTAGGGCAGGGAATAACCCAGTTGACCGTGTGTATCCGAACAGATACACTTCCCGTGTGTATCAGCTGCAGTCGACCGACACCTTCGACCAGTGGCTGAGGACACTGGCCGATCTCAAGGCTCGCGCTCGCATCCTGGCGCGACTGGAGTCGGCGAGGCTGGGCAATCTCGGTGATGTCAAATCCGTCGGCGATGGTGTGCGGGAGATGCGCGTACACGTCGGTCCCGGCTATCGCGTCTACTTCGCCCAGCGCGGCCGGGTGGTGTTACTGCTGCTATGTGGTGGCAGCAAGTCGAGTCAGTCGAGAGACATCGCGCGTGCGCAGCACATTCTCCGCGAACTCGACAAGGAGTGAACGGTGCCAAAACTCAAAGCCTTCGACCCAAGCGCCTTTCTGGACGATGACGAAGTGATCGCGGAGTACTTGACGGCTGCGCTCGAAGATTCCAATCCGGACGTGTTCCTGTCGGCGGTCGGTCAGGTCGCCAAGGCGCGAGGGATCAGCGCCATTGCCGAGACTACGGGCCTTGGCCGGGAGAGCCTGTACAAGGCCCTGACGCCGGGAGCCAAGCCGCGATATGACACCGTGCTCAAGGTGCTCCAGAGCCTCGGGGTCAAACTCACAGTCACGGCAGCCTGATGTTCTCTGCCATTCGAACGACGAGCCCGGCTATGAACATCGCTACACCGGCATGACGCCACGTGTCGGAGTGTCCATCCTCGGCGGCGCTGCGGTTGGCATCATTGCCGCCGTGTTGGTGAGCGCCATCACGTCACGTGTATGGCCCGCCTACGGCGTCGCAGAGGCCACGCGCGCGTACACGTTCGTCATGCTTGTCGCGCGCCTCGTCGCCGGCGCCGTGTGCATGGCCGCCAGCGCCTGGACGACGACGCGCCTCGCAGGCGACACGGGCCGAGCTGCGCTCGCGCTGGGAACGCTGGCGTGTCTCGGCTCCACCGTGCACCACATCCGCATCTGGCCGGCGTATCCCGCGTGGTATCACGTGGTCTATCTGTCGTACTTGGTGCCGGTGTCTGCATTCGTGGGACGACGCAGTGGGCGTGCTCAACACGCGCGATGACCACGCTCCGTTTCCGCGCCGTCATCGACATCCGCGGCGTCAATCCATTCGTGCCGATCAGCGCTGCCCGCGCCGCCCGCCTCCGCAAAGGCTGGCGTCGTCCGCTGCCTGTGCTCGTGCGGATCAACGGCGAGCCTGCGGAGCCGTGGCGCATCAACTTGATGCCCGCCGGTGACGGCAGCTTCTACCTCTATCTCCACGGCGATGTGCGCAAGGCCTCGGGCACGGCGGTCGGCGACTCGGTGCGCGTCGAAGTCGCTTTCGACGCCGCGTACCGCTCTGGCCCCGCGCCGATGCCCGCATGGTTCACGGCCGCGCTCAGTGCGAATGCGGCAGCGACGCGCGGATGGGCTGCACTCTCGCCGAGTCGGCAGAAGGAAGTCGTCCGCTATCTGCTCCGTTTGAAGAGCGCGGACGCGCGCGCGCGCAACCTCGACCGCGCGCTGCGCATGCTCTCGGGACAGCCGGGGCGCTTTCTTGGACGAACGTAGGCGCGGAAGTGCCGACGTGTCGCCGCTAGCGTGCGCAGAGTTGCGCGAACAAGCGGTGCCAGCGGTCAGTGCGTCGCGCGAGCAGCACGCAGGCAGCGCCGGAGCCCGCGGCCCAGGTACCGAAGATCGGCGCGAGAAACGACAGATTCCAGAGGAACGCGCGATCGCCGCCGGAGGCCACGGCGACGACGAACGTCGTGGCGAAGAGCACGCCGACCGCCGCGCCGGCGGTCGCCACGCGCGGCAGGCGCAGATCGCTGACGAGGCGACCGCGCTCGGCGACCGAGACCACGGTCGAGAAGAGCACGCCGTTCAGCAGCCCGGCTACCGTGAACATCATGGGCACCGGCGGGTCGGGACGACTGCCGGTGGCGATCACGAACCCGAGCGCGACCAGCACTCCCACACCACCCCACGCCACCGCCCAGGTGAGGCCAATGCCGAGTGCGCCGCGCAGTCGAGTGGTGTTCATGGTGTGTCTATGGCTTTGTATCACAAAGACATCGGCGGTGGTGACTGAATCGTTCAACGCCGCCAGTTCCGGTACGATCAGCCACACCGATGCAGCACCCCTACATGAAGCGCTGGGCCGCGGAGATTGCTGAGATGAAGCGCGTGCTCGCCGCGCTGCCGCTGACCGAAGAACGGAAGTGGGGCAAGCCCACGTACACGCTCGACGGCAAGAACGTCGTCATCCTCCAGGACTTCAAGGAGTACTTCGCGCTCGGATTCTTCCAGGGCGCGCTGATGAAGGACCCGAAGAAGCTGCTGGTGCAGCTCGGTCAAGTGCAGGCGGGACGCGTGATGAAGTTCACGAGCGCGGCGGAGATTGCGGCGAAGGCGAAGACGATCACCGCCTATGTGCGTGAGGCCATCGCGGTGGAGCAGGCGGGGTTGCGGGTGGCGCCGAAGAAGACGGAAGACTATCCGGTGCCGCCAGAGCTGATCGCGCGCTTCAAGAAGGATCCGTCGTTCAAGCGCGCGTTCGAGGCGCTCACACCCGGACGGCAGCGTGGATACCTCTATCACTTCGCGTCCGCGAAGCAGCCGGCCACGCGCGAGGCCCGTATCAACAAAGCCGCGCCCGCGATCTTCGCCGGACGCGGCTTTCAGGACCGCTAGCGCACGAACACCATCTCGTTCGTGAGCATGAGCGCGTGCGCGTACTCCTGCCACGCCGAGAGCGGCACGCGCACGGGCGCGGCCGGGCCACGGCCGCGGGCCTGCGCACCGGCACCGGCGCCCCGGCCTCGCGCCCCGGTCGCGCGGCCCGCCGGTGCGTCATCCACCGGCGCCGGCGCCGCGTGATACTTCGCCACGAACTCCCGCCCCATCGTCACTTCCGCGGCATTCGGCGCGCGCTGGAAGAAGAGCTCGTACAGAAACGCGATCTTCGCTTCGTCTGTCGCGGCCTGCTGGAACTCAGCGCGCTCCACCACGTGGCGCACCTGCTCGATCGCGAGCGGGCTGTTCATGAGGAAGAGCGCCTGCTGCGGCACCGTCGTCTCGAAGCGCTTGCCGTTCGCGGCATTCGGGCTCGCGAAGTCGAAGGTCGTGAAGATGTCGCCGAGATCGCCGCGATCCACGAAGCCATACACCGACCGCCGCGGCGCCACCACCATCGTGAGGTTGTCGGCGGCATTCCCCGGCGTGCCTGACGGTCGCACCACCGCACTGCCCGCGCCGCGACCGCCAACCGGCGGATCACCGAGCCGCACCGGATGCCCGCCCATCGTCAGATCCAAACTCCCGCCCATGCTCAAAATCGAATCGCGCAGCGGTTCGAACTCGAGACGACGGACGTTTTGGCGCCAGAGGAGCTGGTTGAAGGGATCCTTCTCGGCGTACGCGGTGTTGCCGACGGTTTGCTGCTGCCACGTCGCCGACATCAGGATGAGCTTGTGCAGCTTCTTGATCGACCACCCGTCGCTCATGAAGCGGCTCGCGAGGTAGTCGAGGAGCGGCTGGTTCACGGGCGGCGTCGACTGATTGCCGAGGTCGTCCGGTGTGCTCACGAAGCCTTCGCCGAAGTGGTGCTGCCACACGCGGTTCACGAGCACGCGGGCGGTGAGCGGATTCGACTTGTCGGCAATCGCGTTCGCGAGTTCGAGGCGACCCGAGCCGTCGTGAAATTCCGGGCGCTTGCCGTTCGAGAGCACGTCGAGGAAGCGGCGCGGCACCACTTGTCCGGGCGTCTCCACCTGGCCGCGGATGAAGATCGGCGAGTCTTTCGGCGTCGGGCTGTCGATGAGCAGGTTCGGTCGCGCGGGCGCGCCCGGGTCCAGGAGCTCGAGCAGGTCGCTCTGCTCGCGCATCTGGTTGTTCATGTTGCGCGCCTTCTGCGGCCGGAATCGCAGCGACGACTCGTTCATCAGCGTCGAGAACATGGTCGTCCATGCCGGATCGGTCCGCGCGAAGAGCTTGCCGTAGATCTCCGCCGCGCTTTCGAGCGAGAGCATCGGCTTGCGGTAGAAGGCCTCGAGCACGAACGGGCTCAGCACCGCCTGGCGCTCCTTCTGATACTGCGACTCGAGCACGCGCTGCGCGCGCAGGTCGAAGATCGCCGGCTCAATCCGCGCGAGCGCGTTCCAGATGCCGAACACCGACGCCGCCTGCTTGCCACCCGACTTCAGGAACTGCTTCCAGTTGGGGAGCGGTCCGACCGGCGCGCCCTTTTTCTTCAGATACGACGCCGCGCTGCCCTCCGACATTGTCGTGGCCATGAGGTACGCCGCGCCGAAGCGTTTGTAGTCGCCGAACGCTTCCATCACGTTCTCGTCGGCGATGGCCTGCATGCGCTCGTCCATCGCTTTGCGACGGACCTGATAGTCGGCATACGCCGTCGGGATGATGCCGATGATCGGTTGCGTCGGCGGCTCGATCGAGCTCGCGAAGATGCCGTAGAGCGAGTAGTAGTCGGCCTGCGGGATCGGATCGAACTTGTGGTCGTGACACCGCGCGCACGTCACCGTGAGGCCGAGGAAGGCCTTGGTCGTCACGTCGATGCGGTCGTTGATGATGTCGGCCTGATTGCCGCCGAAATGATCGCCGAGCGTGAGGAAGCCGAGCGCGGCGAGCGACGGCGTGACCTTCATGTTGCTCACGCGATCGGCCGCCAGCTGCTCCTTGATGAACTGGTCGTACGGCAGATCGGCGTTGAAGGCGCGGATCACGTAGTCGCGATAGGTCCACGCGTTCGGATAGAGCGACGACTCACGCTGACGCGCGTACTGGCCTTTCGTGTCGGCGTAGCGCGCCACGTCGAGCCAGTGCCGCCCCCACCGCTCGCCGTAGAGCGGGGAGGCGAGCAGCGCGTCCACGAGATGTTCGAACGCGTTCGGCGACGTGTCGGCGAGAAACGCCTGCACTTCACCGGGTGTGGGCGGCAGGCCGATGAGATCGAAGAACGCGCGACGAATGAGCGTGCGCTTGTCGGCGATCGCGCTGCCGGTCATGCCCATCGACTCGAGCTTCGCTTCCACGAAGCGGTCGATGTCGTTCTTCACCCACGCCGTGTTCGTCACGTTCGGCAGCGCTGGCTTCGTCACCGGCTTGAACGCCCAGTGGTTCTTGCCCTGGCCGCCGTATGACGGCGCGCCGTTCGGCGATGGCGCCGGGCGCGTCGTGCGCGGATCCGGCGCGTTCATGCGCACCCACGTCACGAGGTCGTTCACTTGTTCTTCCGGTAGTGGTCCGGTCGGCGGCATCTGCAACGTGCCGTCGTTGTAGCGCACCGCGGTGATGAGCAGGCTCTTGTCGGGATCGCCCGGCACGATCGCGGGGCCCGAGCCGCCACCTTTTTCCCAGCCGCCTTTCCAGTCGAGCACGAGGCCACCCGACGGTGAACTCAGGCCGCTGCTGTGGCACTTGTAGCAGTTGTTCACGAAGATCGGGCGGATGCGGCTCTCGAAGAAGTCGAGCTGATCCTGTCGGATCGGCGCTTGCGGGATCGGTGCCGCTGCAGGCTCTGCCGCGGTGAACGCAAACGCGCACGACCACATCAGCACCGCACTCGCGATGCCCAGGCGCCACGCCGAGCGTCGGGTCTCTGCTGTCATCACGCGATGATCCCGTTCACGACCGTGCCGTAGGTCTCGGTGAGACGGAAGTCGCGGCCGTTGTGGCGATAGGTGAGCTTCGTGTGATCGAAGCCGAGGAGCCGCAGGATCGTGGCGTGCAGATCATGCACATGCACGGGATTGGTCACGGCCTTCGAGCCGAATTCGTCCGTGGCGCCGTACACCGTGCCGCCCTTCACGCCGCCGCCCGCCAACCACAGTGAGAACGCCTTGCTGTTGTGGTCGCGGCCCGGGTTGTCGTTGCCGTTGCGGTCGCGCGTCACCGTGCGTCCGAACTCACCGCCCCAGATCACGAGCGTGCTGTCGAGCAGGCCGAGCGTCTTCAGATCCGCGAGCAGCGCCCCCGCGGGCTTGTCGATCTCCGCCGCGCTTGCCGGCAAACGATCTTCGAGATCTTCGTGGTGATCCCACCCGCCGGCCCACACTTGAATGAACCGCACGCCGCGTTCCACGAGTCGACGGGCGATGAGGAGCTGACGGCCTTGCGGCGTATCGCCGTACATCGCCTTCACAGCCGCCGATTCCTTCGACAGATCGAATGCGTCGGTCGCTTCGATCTGCATGCGGTACGCCATCTCGAGCGACTGAATGCGCGCGTCGAGCATCGGGTCGTCTATTCCAGGTTGCCGCGCGGCCGCGTTCAACCCCTGCACGAGATCGAGTTCGCGACGCTGTTCGTCGCGGCCGAAGTACTCGTTGCGGATGTTGGGCACCATGCCGGCGACCGTCGCCGTCGAGGTGTTGAGGCTCATCGCCTGCAGATCGCCGGGGAGAAACGCCGAGCCCCAGTTGAGCGAGCCGCCTGGGGGCAATCCGCCGTTCGGCCGCAGCGAGATGAAGCCGGGCATGTTCTGGTTCGCGCTGCCGAGACCGTAGAGCGCCCACGAGCCGAGGCTCGGCCGCGGCAACCGCGAGCCGGTGTTCATCATCACCGTGGCCACGTCGTGCGCGGGGATGTCGGTCTGCATCGAGCGGATCACCGCGAGATCGTCCACATGCTCGGCGATCGCGGGAAACACGCTGCTCACCTCGATGCCCGACTGGCCGTGCTTCGTGAACGTGAACGGCGACGCCATCGCCACGCCGTTCAACCCTGGCAGCGGCTTGTCGTGATACTGCGCGAGCGTCGGCTTCGGATCCCATGTGTCCACATGCGACGGCGCGCCCTGCGCGAAGATGTGAATCACGTGCTTGGCCTTCGACGCATACGGCGACGCCTTCGTGCCCTGCTCGGCCATGGCCGCTAGGAGATCGTCCGACAGCAAGCTCGCCAACCCGAGGGCGCCGAGCCCCAAGCCCGTGCGCGCCAGAAACTCGCGCCGGGAGTGGGAAACGTCGCCCGGCTTCAGCCGGTTGTTACAAAGGCAGTCGCGCATAGATGATGTCCGTACACTGTTAGACCACGGTCACCCGCTGGAGCAACATTAAATCCAGACAATCTCTGTTGCGCCCACGGCTGGTCAGGCGACTCGGTTCGGTATCATGGCGGCTCACCAGGGAGGTGCCCATGGCCGCGCGAAAGACCACCGCTACGAAGATCAGTCCCGCCGCCTATATCAAGGCCATTGAGGATCCGAAGCGCCGCGCCGATTGCGCGGCGTTGATGGCCCTGATGGAGAAGGCCACGAAGCAGCCGCCGGTGATGTGGGGCACGGCGATCGTCGGCTTCGGCGTGTTCACGTATCCACTGGCAGGCGGCAAGACCGGCGAGATCTGCGCGGTCGGGTTCTCGTCGCGGAAAGGCGACATCTCGATCTACGGTGTCGCGCGCGCGGACGGCGCCGAGAAACTCCTCGCGTCACTCGGCCCGCACAAGCACGCCAAAGGCTGTATCTACATCTCGCGCATGTCGGATATCGATCCGAAAGTGCTGACCACCCTCATCACGCGCGCGTTCAAGGCGAAGCAGTAGGTCCACGCGATGTCGCCGCTCTCGCGCCGTGAGCTGCTTCGCCGAGGCGCACTGGCCACGGCCGGCGCCGCCATCGGCGCCCGCGGTCTTCACGCATGGGCGCAGCGAGACGACGACCTCGCGTTCTTCATCATCTCGGACACGCACATGCTCGCAGACGCGACGATGCCGTCGCGCGTGGATGCCGAGCGCTTCGCGATGAACGAGCGGCTGATCGATCTGCTGAATACTCTGCCCGGCCAGCCGCTGCCATCCTCGCTCGGTGGCGGCGTGGTGCAGCGGCCGCGGGTGGTGCTGCATCTCGGCGACATCGCCGACTCCGGCGACAAGCGCGACGCAACGCACGACGCGATGACGAGGACGGAGTTCGTGGCGCATGCGTCGCTCTACGGCGTCACGGGCACCGACGGCCGGCTGCGGTATCCGCTCTATGAAATTCACGGCAACCACGACACGCCGCGCGGCCGGAACGTGACGATCGACGGCCTGCTCGCGCGCCATGCCAAGCGCAGTGGCCTCACGCGCCGCTCAGCCAATGGCCTGCACTACTCGTGGGATTGGAACGGCATTCACTTCATCGCGCTCGGCATCGTCGTCGGCGACAACGCGGATGGCCGGCCGATCAGCCGCTACGGCGCGTGGGACAGCCTCTTGTTTCTGATCGACGACCTGCGCCTGTCGGTGGGCACGAGTGGGCGGCCGGTGGTAATCGTGCATCACGTGGATCTGCAGCGGTACGCGCAGCCGTTCGACACGGAGCCGACCGGCGGCAGCCGCGCGATCTGCTGCGAAGGCATGGCGCGCATTGCGTGGCACAGCGCCGACTGTCCGCATCATGCCGACGGCATCAGCAGCAATGAGTGGAGCGCGGGCGATGTGCATGCGTATCACCGCGCGCTCGAGGGCTACCGCGTGGTCGCGATCTTTCACGGGCATTTGCATGCGCGCCGCACGGACGTGTGGACGGGCACGGCTGTGGCGCCGCTCGGTTCCGCGCCGGGCATTCCGGTGTTCGGCGTGAAGAACGCCGGCGCCGGCGGCGACAACCGCGCCTTCTTTTATTGCCGCATCGAAGACGATGCGCTGGTGGTGCGGGAGTATCAGTCGATCGGCGAGCGAGGGTGGGATCGCGCGCACGCGGATGTGCACTGGAATCCCGAGATGTGGCGCGTGCCGCTGCACGCGAAGGAGCCGACGGTATGACGCGTGTCGTGAAGCTTGTGGCTGTACCGGTGTTGACGCTGCTGATTGGCGGCGTGGCCGGGTTTGCGATTGGCCAGCGTCAGGGCATCAACATGATCACCACGATGGCGTTTGCGGCGACCAACGGCGAGCTGTCGTTGCATGTTGATGCCGCGAGCAGCTTGCGGACGGGCGACACCGAGCGCGCGCTCATGTTGCTCGACACGCTCATCGACAGCGCCACGGTGACCTTGCGCGACTCGGCTGTCCGCACAGGCGAGGCGCCGCGCGCGCTGAGAGATGCCAAGCTCTATCGCACGGCGGTGCAGGCCGCCGGTCCCACGGCCACGGCTGTCGCGGATGCCTTGAGGGACGTTCCGGCGCCGTCTGCGACCGAGCCGCTGCCGCCGGGATTGCGCAAGCTCACGGGCAAGTGAGCCGGCGCCGTTTCAAACGCGAGTTCGTGTAGGGTTCTCCCATGGCCAAGAAGCCCGCTGCTGCGAAGGTCACCGGTCCCGCGTCGTATTTCCCGTCGATTGAGCAGAAATACGGTCACCCGGTGGCGCATTGGTTCAAGGTGCTCGACAAGGTCGCCGACAAACCGCACATGGAGCAGGTGGCGCACCTCAAGACGATGCACAAGATGGGGCACGGGCATGCGAACGCGCTCGTGGCGTATCACCGCGCGAAGAAATAGCCGCCGGCGCCGCGGCGCGGGTGAATAATCGAAGCTGCGGACGTTCGGAGCGGGCCATGTCGTGGCATCTGGAAATGACGGAACACGCGTCATTTCCCATTCTTGAAACTCACTATGTCGGCGTCTTGTCGCCGTCCCAGTTGAGCGCGGCGGTGCATGCCACGATCGACGGCGCGCGGGCGATGACGCGGCCGCTTCTCCTCGGCAATTGCACGGCGCTGGCCGGCGGTCATTCGCCGTTCGATCTCTACGCGCTCGCCGACATGTTGCTAAGCGCCGGGCTTGCCGGCACGTTCAAGGAAGCGGTGTTGCTCCCGG
This sequence comes from uncultured Solibacteraceae bacterium, assembly GCA_964343975.1. Taxonomy (GTDB): domain Bacteria; phylum Acidobacteriota; class Vicinamibacteria; order Vicinamibacterales; family SCN-69-37; genus SCUN01. Next base: position 6,803 of record CAYFLU010000001.1, on the reverse strand, counting down.
CACTGCCGGGGCCGATCGAGGACGTGCGCTTCTGGGAGACCACCTGTCTCAATCGCGGCATCAACGTGCGCGTGTTCACCGAACGCGACGCCGCGGTGGCGTGGCTCGTGTCGACGTAGCTCGTGTCGAGGTCACTCGCGTAAGATCCTGTCTCATGCGCTTCGTTTCAGCGGTTCTTGTGGCTCTCATGCTTGGCGTTTCCGCGGTGGCGGCGGCGCCGCTCCTCTCCTTCAAGGCCGCGGCGAAAGACGCCAAGTTCACGGCCGCGCTCTCGAAAGACCTCACGCTCATCGCCGAGCGCAACGTCGATGCCGACGGCAAGGGCATCGGCTGGGACCTCAGCGTGGTGGATGCGCGCGTGAAGGACTCGCCGAATTTCCTGATGGAGTGCCTCTGCGGGCACGGGCCGTTTCCGAGTGAGCTCTTCGCCTGGACGGTACGCGACGACAAGATGGCCGCGCGCGTGTTGCACGTGTACGGCTATCCGTTCGATCTCAAGGTCACGTTTGCCGGCGTGAAGATCGGCGGCAAGGAGTACGCGGCGGGCTATACCGACGGCGCGATTGAGGTCACCGCTGTGCCGCTCGCCAAGCCCAATCCGAAGCAGACGAAGACGCCCCGCTGACCCGCGGGAGCTCACGCTAGGTCCGGGGCGCGCCTCACCGGTAGAATGTCCGGATGGCCAGCCTCATTGAAGCGATCGAGATCAAGCGCAAGATGTTCTTCGAGTACGAGAACGCGCCGTACCACTGCCTGGAAGTCGAAGTCTCCAAGCCGACCGCGCGTGGTGGACAGACGCTCGTGCGCCTGAAGATGCGCAACCTCCTGACCAAGGCCGTGTTCGACCGCACGTTCAAGGCCGGCGACAAGTTCGGTGAACCGGATCTGGTGAAAGTGCCCGCCACCTTCCTGTACAAGGACGGCGACGGCTTCCACTTCATGGATCAGGAATCGTACGAGACGCTCACGCTCTCGGCCGACTCGGTGGGCGAAGACAAGGACTTCCTCGTCGACAACCTCGAGATCGCGATGCACAAGTACAACGGGAACCCGATCAGCCTCCAGTTCCCGCCGCACGTCGAGATGACGATCGTTGACGCCGAACCCGCAGTGCGTGGCGATACGTCGAGCGGCTCGGTGACCAAGATCGCGCACACCAACACCGGCATGGAAGTGCGTGTGCCGCTCTTCATCAAAGAAGGCGAGAAGATCAAGGTCCACACGGAGACGCGCGAGTTCGCAGGGCGGGCGTAGGCAAAAAAGCGACACGGAGACACGGAGACACGGAGAAGAGCTCCGGGGTCTCGAGCGACACGGAGACGCAGAGGCACGGAGGCCTCTAGTTGGAGCCCTGGACCTTGCGTTGGAGCCCTGGACCTTTAGGTCCAGGGTGCACCGCTCTCGTCGTTACGCCGCTGGGAGGGTGATTGCGACTCTGAGGCCGCCTGTGGGGCTCGTGTCGAGCGTGATCGTGCCGCCGTAGAGCCCGGCGATGTCTTTCGCGATCGCCAGGCCGAGGCCCGTGCCTGGCGCCGTTTCGTCTGCGCGCACGCCGCGCTCGAGCACCGCCACCCGCATCGCCGGCGCCAATCCCGCGCCATCGTCATCCACCAGCACTGTCACTGTTGTGCCCTGCGCGTGCGCTGTCACTGCGATGGCGGTGCGCGCCCATTTGCACGCGTTGTCGAGCACATTGCCGAGCACTTCCTCGAGGTCCTGCGCCTGCACGCGCACGTGCAGGGCAGGGGCGATGTCTGTGCGAATCGCCAGCGCGCGGTCGGCGTAGAGGCGCTCGACGGTGCGCGTGAGGCCGGCGATGACATCGGCCACGTTCGCGCGCGCGTCGAGCGTGGCGCCCGAGGCGGCGGCGCGGGCGCGCGCGAGGTGCGCGTCGACCTGACGCTCCATGCGCGCGAGCTGCTGCCGCAGCGTGTGCGCGAGCGTCGTCTGTCCCTGCGCTTCGGCGCGCTCGGCCTCCTGTAACAAGATCGCGAGCGGCGTCTTGAGCCCGTGCGCGAGATCGCCCGCGCTGGCCTGCGCCCGTGCCACGGCCTCCTGCTGATGCGCGAGCAGCGCATTGAGCTCGGTCACGACCGGCTGCACTTCGTCGGGGAATTCGCCGGCAACGACGCGCGCGTCACCGCGGCGCACGGCTTGCAGCGACTGCTGCACCACATCGAACGGCGACAGCCCGCCGGGCTTCGCGCGCAGATGCACCTCCCCGGCGATCGGCACCCGGTCGCGATACGCGTAGTACACGACCGGCGTCGGCGCCTCCCCAAACGCCTCCGACGTCGTCGTCGCCACAACGCCGATGATCGTGTAGTCGCGCCCGCGCGACACGAGCCGGTGACCGAGCGGCTCGACGCCCTCGAGGTACCGCCGGTGGCCGCGCTCGCGTGCTGGGTGCCGGCGCGCCGGGCGGCGCGCGTGCCGCTCACCACGGTGCTCGCGGCCGACTGAACTTGCGTCATTACCCTGATTCACGTAATCATTACGTGGATCACGGTAATGGCAGCCGACAACCCCTTCGTTTACGGCGAGATCGTCGCGGCCGGCGCGTTCGCGGACCGCGACGAGGAATACCATCGCCTCACGGAAGACCTGCGCGCCGGGCAGAAGATCTTCCTCATCTCGCCGCGCCGCTACGGCAAGTCGTCGCTCATCCGGCGCAGCCTCGACGCGCTGGCCAAAGAGCGCGTGCTCACGGTGTCGGTCACCGTCGCCGGGTCGAGTTCCTACATCGGCTTCCTCGAAGCCTACGCGCAGGCGCTGCTGGCCGCCGACACGCCCGCCGGGCGCCTGCGGGCGTGGGCCAGTGAGCTGCTGCGCACGGTGCGGCCGGAGGTCACGGTGGATGCCGTGGGGCCCGGCAGTGCCGCGGTGTCGCTGTCGTTTCCCACGGTGCGGAGCCCGCGCGATGTGGAGCGGCTCGCGGCCGAGGTGTTTGCGCTGCCCGCGAAGATCGCGGCCGCGCGCAAGCGGCCCATGGCCATCGCGCTCGACGAGTTCCAGACGATCGCGGCGTTCGACGGCGGCACCGCGGTGGAAGAAGCGCTGCGCGCCGCCGTGCAGCAGCAGCGCGAGGTCGGCTACGTGTTCGCCGGCTCCGAGCCGTCGCTCATGGAGCGCATGATCAGCCCGCGCCGGCCGTTCTACAAAGCCGGGCCCGTCATGCGCCTCACGAAGATCGATCCGGTGGAATTCGGCGACTGGATCGAAGCGCGCTTCTCGAAGTCGGGCCTCAAGGCCGAGCGCGGTCTCGGCGAAGCGCTCGTCGACCTCGCCGACAACGTGCCCTACGACGTGCAGCGTCTCGCGCACGAGACGTGGGACGATGTGAAGGCCGCGGGGCGGAAAACGGTGGGGCTGGAGGATCTGCACACCACCCTCACGCGCATGATGCGGCAGCAGGCCACGGTGTTCGAAGAGCAGTGGCAGCGGCTCACGCTCGCGCAGCGCGGGGTGCTGCGCGCGCTCGTGCTCGAGCAGGGGCGCGAGCTCCTGTCGGCGGATGTGCGGCAGCGGCATCGCCTGCCGAGCGCGTCGAGTGTGCAATCGGCCCTCGGCGCCCTCACGCGCGAAGACATCGTCATGCGCGATGGCCCGCGGTATTTGCTGACCGATTCGTTGTATCGCGAGTGGATTGCCCGGAGGACGTTTTGATGACCGGACCAGCGTATCCCGTCGCGCACGCGGTGGCCCCGCGCATTCAGGAGCACTTCTCGCGTCATGCCGGCCCGGGTGTGCCGCCGCCTGATGTGACGATGATCGAGACGATCATCGACGCGGCGTTCTGGGCGAGCCTGCGCCGTGAAGAAGGCATGGTGCCGCGCATTTCGATCGCGCTCGTCGCGCCGGAGCGCGCCGGCGAGCCGCTGCACTTCGGCCATGCGCTGCCGCTCTCCGCGCACGCGCTCGCCAAACTGGCCCAGGCCGTGGAGCGCCCCGGCATTCACCTCGGCGTGTGGATGGTCGACGGCGAGCTGCTCGTGTGGGGCACGACGCAGCACCTGCCGCCGTACTGCTTCGTGCTCGAAGTCGTCACGTCGGGCCTCCTCGTCGTCAAGCAGCGCGCCAACATCGGCAAGTTCGTCAACGTCGCGGTGCTCGAGGGCGACGCCGTCAAGCTCGTCGACGAACGCACGGCCGACGTGCCCGATTGTCCCGGCCTGTTGCAGTCGCTCCTCGGCATCGTCCGCGCGGTCGGCCCCGCCGGCGCCGGCACCGACGCCCTGAACGTGCTCGTGCAGCTCGCGGCCTCGATGCGCAGCCACGGCCGCGGCGGCGCACTGCTCGTGACACCGTCGGCGTCTGATGCCTGGCTGCTGTCGGTCGTCACGCCGATGACCTACGCCCTGACCCCGCCCTTCACCGGCCTCAGCGCCGTCATGCGCGCCGACAGCGGCGCCGACAGCGACGATGTGCGGAGGGCGGTGGAGGGCATCGCGGGCCTCACGGCGGTCGACGGCGCGATGGTGATGAACGATCACTACGACGTGCTGGCGTTCGGCGTGAAGATCACGCGCCGCAAAGGCAGCGCATCGGTGGAGCGCATCACCGTCACCGAGCCGATCGTCGGCAGCGAAAGCGCCGTCGTCGCCCCCGGCCAATTCGGCGGCACGCGGCATCTGTCGGCCGCGCAATTCGTGCACGACCAGCGCGACGCCGTCGCGCTCGTGGCCTCTCAGGACGGCCGCTTTACGATCTTCAGATGGTCAGATGAGGAGGAGATGGTGCACGCCCACCGGGTGGAGGCGTTGTTGCTCTAGCACCGTGAGCGTCCGCTATTTCGCCAGCAGATAACTCGCCCTCATCCACTGCTGGAGCTCGTGATCCACTTCCTTGGCATTCGTCAGCTTGATGTCGATCTGCCATTTTCCGCTGGCGGTCTGTTCGTGCTTCACGACGCGCGGGCTGCGGATGTCGTTCTCGACCTTCACGGTGAGGATCAGGTAGTCCTTCCGCGTGCCGATCACGGCGAAGGCCGTCTCGGTCTTCATCAGATGGATGGCGGTTTTCTTCGCCTCGGTCTTGATGTCGCCCCATTCGCGAGCAATGGCCATGATGCGGTCGAAGGTGGCGAGCACGTCTTTGGCGCGGCCGTCGAAGTGTTGCGCGATCGTGATGTGGGGCGTCGTCATACCTGAATTCCCGCGAGGGTGAGGAGCGTGGCGAGCATCATCTGCATGCCGCGCAGGCTTGAGGTCTTCTCGAGATCGATCCACTCTTCCAAGGCGTGCTTGCGATCGGTGGTGCCGCCCGCGTCGAGCGTGATGGCCGGAATGCCGAGGCTGATCGGCACGTTCGAGTCGGTGCTCGAGGCGGTCACGACCGGCGTGAGGCCGAAGGCGCGCACCGAGGCCGAGGCGATCGACACGATGCGGCTGTCGTTTGCGGTCGAGCCGGTGGGGCGGTCGCCGACGAGTTTCAGGTCGGCGGTGATCCTGCCGGCCTTCGTGGAGCGCGCGGCGTTCTCGGCCGTCACCGCGTCGGCCACGATCTGCTTCATCGCGGCTTCCACTTTGTCGAGCTCGGCCTTCGATTCCGAGCGCATGTCGACTTCCATCCACACGCTGTCGGGAATCGAGTTCACCGACGTGCCGCCGCCGACCACGCCGACGTTGAACGTGGTCTTCGGCGATGCCGGCACTTTCAACGCGCCGATCTTTGCCATGGCCTGGCCCATGGCGAAGGCGGGGTTCACGAGGCCGAAGGCCTGATAGCTGTGGCCGCCGGGGCCCGTGAAGGTCACGCGGTAGCGCTTGCTGCCCACGGCGTTGGCCACGATCTCGTTACCGGGCGCGGTGCCGTCCGCCGAGATGAACATCGTGATGCGGTCTTTGTAGGCGCTCTTCGTGAAGAGGAACTTCGTGCCGCGGAGGTCGCCGAGGCCTTCTTCGCCGACGTTGCCGACGAAGAGGATGTCCATCGTGGTCGTGACCTTGGCGGCGTTGAGGGCCCGCACGAAGGCGAGGAGCACGGCGAGCGAGCGCGTGTCGTCGCCCACGCCCGGCGCGAAGAGCTTCGTGCCTTCGCGGCGCACCTTCACGTTCGTGCCTTCCGGAAACACGGTGTCGAGGTGCGCGGCAAACGCGATCATCGGCCCGCCCGGCGCGCCGGTGCCACGACGGATGCCGGTGACATTGCCCTCGGTGTCCATCGCCACGTCGCTGAGGCCGGTGGCCTTCAGCATCTCCATGAACACCTTCGCGCGCGCGGCTTCTTTGAAGGGCGGCGAGGGGATTTCGGTGAGCTGGATCGTTTCCTGGAGGTGCCGGTCGAAGTCGCGCGAGAGCGCGTCGACGGCGGCTGTGAAGGGGGCGGACCGGATGGTGGCGGCCACCGCGGCGTCTGCGGACGACGCCTGCGGCGGCAGGGCAGTGGGGGCGCGAGAAACCACGAGCGCCAACAGCGTAGCCACCAGTGAAAACATCGCGCTTATTGTCTCATTTTCACGTGTACCGCCCTAATCGGGGGCCTTCCGGGACCTAGAATTTCGGCATGAAGCGCCTGGCTCTGGTTCTGGCGTGCGCGGCGGCCCTGTGGACCGCGGCGCCGCATGCGCAACGGACGGCTCCGCATACCTTCGGCGTCAGCGGGACGTCGTTCGTCTACGACGGCCGGCCGATCCAGATCCGGTCGGGCGAGATGCACTACCCGCGCGTGCCGCGCGAGTACTGGCGCGACCGGATGAAGAAGGCCCGTGCGATGGGGCTGAACACGATCTCCACGTACGTGTTCTGGAATCTCCACGAGCCGAAGCCGGGGCAGTGGGACTTCAGCGGCAACCTCGACGTGGC